>ONYG01000026.1 GCA_900321995.1 uncultured Methanobrevibacter sp.
ATTTTTATAGTTATTTATTATGTGATTGTTATGCTTACAAAAAGAATTATTCCTTGTCTTGATTGCGACCTCCAAGTTCCAGAGGGCAGAGTGGTAAAGGGAGTTGAATTTAAACAGATACGGTATGCTGGAAATCCAGTGGAACTTGCCACTAAATATTACGAAGATGGAGCAGATGAGATAGTCATTTTGGATATTACAGCTTCTCATGAGCGTAGAGGAACTATGGTGGATGTAATTGAAAGACTTACTGAAAACGTATTTATTCCTATCTGTGTTGGAGGAGGAATAAGAAAAGTTGAAGATTATACTCGCATGCTTAAGGCAGGTGCAGATAAATGCTCTACAAACACTGCAGCTATTCACAACCCTCAGCTTTTGACAGATGCATCCAAGGTTGTAGGTTCACAGGCTGTTGTCATTGGAATAGATGCAAAGAGAAGATACGTGGAAGATGATAAGGAAGCCGCTAAAGGAAAAACCATAGTTGATACAGATAAAGGTGAAGTATGGTTTGATTGCAGCATCTATGGTGGAAGAGAGTTTACAGGCATGGATGCAATTGCTTGGGCTCAAGAATGTCAGGACAGAGGTGCAGGTGAAGTTTTACTCACTTCTATGGATGGAGACGGCACAAAAGATGGATATGATCTTGTTCTTACAAAGGCAATTAATGATAATGTGGATATTCCGGTAATTGCATCTGGCGGTGTTGGAAATCCTCAACATATCCTTGAGGCTTTTGAAGTGGCTGATGCAAGTGCAGCCCTTGCAGCAAGTATTTTCCACTTTGATGAGTATCCTGTGCCAGTCGTTAAAAAATACCTAAAGGAAAAGGGTGTTCCAATTAGGGAAACCTTTTAAATCAAAAGGGTGTTCCAATTAGGGAAACCTTCTAATCATTAGCATTAAGACAATCATTGGTGAGAACATGTCTGATTTAAAATTTAATTCATTAATCAATCTTAAGTTAACCCAAGAATCTGGTCAAACTTCACAGCCTCCTTGGAGGTATGATTTGAAGGAAAATATTGAAAGCTTTGAAGATATGATTTTCTTAAAAGTTCCTTCAATTATTGATGGACTTGATATTAAAGATGTTAATTTAAACAGACTTCCGGTTCTTTTAAAGCTATCTCAAGATAATTCCAATTTAAATGAATTTTCCTATATGTATCAGTTTCCAGAAAAAGTGAATAAAATGGAATTTTCTATGGAAAATCTTTCAAGCTCTGAAAATAAAACTGTGGAAAAAGAGATTGAAAAAGAGATTTCCAGAATTTATGACTTGGATTTTGATTTGGAAAAGTTTTATGACTTTCTATTGGATGATGATAAGTTGGCTCCATCTGTTGAGTTTTGCAATGGATTGAGGCTATTTATTGCAAAGGATCCTTTTGAATGCATCATATCATCTATCTGTTCAGCTAATAATTCCATTGCCCGATGGACTAAGTCTGTTGATAAGATAAAATCCAATTGGGGCAATTCATTTGAGTTTTCAGATGGCAGATTTTATGATTTCCCAAGGCCTCATCAGTTTTTAGACTTTTATGAAACTCCTATTGAAGAGGCTGATGCAGATGGACACTCCTATGCTATCGATTGCTATACTCATAATCTTAAGTCCTGTGGTGTAGGATATAGGGCTCCATATATGAAAAAGGCAAGTAAGATCTTGATTGAGGATATTGATATTGAGGATATATTCTCTATGGATTATGATGAGGCATTTGAATTGGTCTTATCTCTACCAGGAGTAGGTCCTAAAGTGGCTGACTGTATTTTATTGTATGGTTTTGGATTCCAAGAGGCTTTTCCATCTGATGTTTGGATAAAAAGAATAGTTTCTCATCTTTATTTTGATGGAGAAGATATTTCTGCAGATAAGACTAGAGAGTTTGGAATTGAGCACTTTGGTGATTATGCAGGTTATGCTCAACTTTATTTATTCCATTATGCTCGTAAATCAGGATTAATGGATAAAATTAAGAAATAAATAACTTATAGCTATTTATTCTCTTATTTTAACTATTTTTATTTTAATTTTTTTAAGTAGTATTTTTATTCTTTTTCTTAAATATGATAATTTTTTGCTAATGTTCTTTCTTTTTAATTTTCTAATTCATTTAAGATATAATTAATTTTCCTCATCATATTCTTTTTCAAGAATAATTGTTACCGGACCATTATTTAGTAAGTCGACTTTCATAAATGCTCCAAATATGCCTGTTTCTACTTCCACATCCTGTTCTCTGCATTTTTCTACAAAATAATCAAAGAGCAAAGTGGCTTTATCTGGTGATAATGCCTTATGGAATGATGGTCTGTTCTTTTTGGTGTGTGCGTATAATGTGAATTGGGGAACAAGCAATAGTTTTCCTCCAATATCCTTAACAGATAGGTTCATTCTTTCTTCATCATCATGGAATATTCTTAGTTTAGCTAGTTTTCTTGCAAGGTAATCCGCTTCTTTTTCGCTATCATTTTGGCCAAAACCTACTAAAACCATTAATCCATCTTCTATTTGGCCAGTAATTTCTCCTTCAACTTCTACACTAGCATGAGTCACTCTTTGAATTACTAATTTCATTATATATCTCCATATTTGTCATGTTTGGTATTTTAGAAATAGTTTTTAAATCTACGTTACTATTTTTCATATTTTAAAGAGGTGGTTAATCTAAAGTTTTTCATTAATAATTTAAATATTAAGAAATTCTATATTTTTTATTTGGCCAATGATGAAAGAACCATAAAAAAAATATCTAATTTTGATAATTTATATTAAAAATAGATGTGATTTGAATTTATTATTTTATCAAAAACTTAAAACTTAAAGTATAAGAATTCTTACGAATTCTTAACTTTAAATTTCCCAAAAACAATATAGGATTAGATTAATCCTTTAATAAATATATGTTCTTATTACATATATCTTTTTCTTAGTGAAGGCAAAAACTTACCAAAGGAAAAATATAAAAAACTAAATTTTTTTGCATTCTACAGCCTAATACAAAGATTAATCTTTAAATATCAAGATGATTATCTTGATTAATTCGAAGGCAATGTTAATAACATCTTTTCGTTCGATTTTCAAAATATCACCTAATTGTTTTTGGGCATATTTTTATTTAAGCAATAAAAACCTTCAAAATTATTTTAATCTTCTTTATTTATAAATTAACTGGTTAATATAACTTTAATTTTAATTTAATAATAAAATATTGTTTAATTTTAAATATTAATTTTAATATGGTGTTAATATTCTTTTATATGGCATATTTGTTTTAATATGATACTAATTTTCATATGATTCTGTAAAATTGATTTGGTCTAATTATATTGGATATAATAGTTTCATTTTTAACTGTTTCAAAAGAAACATTTATTATATATGAAATCATAATGTTAATTAAGAAAAATTATTTTTCATGTCTTTTGCTTACTTATAAGATAACAGGTGAAATTATGGATGGAAAAGATAGTGAAGGAATATTGGAGAATTCTCCTTTTATTGCATGGATTCATAATTTATCAAAAAATCAATTTAAATATTTAAACAATCGAATTTCAGAGTTTAATTTAGGCCATGAGGTTCGTTATATTATGATGATTTATGATAATCCAAATATCTCGCAGGATGATTTGGTTCTTTTGTCTGGTCAAAGCAAAGGAAATATAGCAAAATCCTTAAGGAAACTTGAGGATGGTGGATATATCGAAAGAGAAGTTAATCCAGAAAACAGAAGGAAATATATGTTAAAAACAACTTCTAAAGGTAATGAACTGGTTCCTAAGGTCAGGAAGATATCAAAAGATTGGGAAAAGGAAGTTGGAATTACAGAAGAAGACAATGAATTGAAAATCAGATTGAGAGAGATAGCTATCAATGGAATGAGACTTGTTGAGGATATGTGATATTGGTCCTTTAAATTTAATTTTTTATTGTGTTTTTTAAGTTTTTAAGTTTTTTGTTAGTAATTGAAGTTTTTTATTGGGTATTTGTAGTTTAATTAAAATTAAGGTGATTTTATGAAAGTCAAATATAGTACAATGATTGTGGATGATATGAAGGAGTCTGTTTATTTTTATACATCCAAATGTGGCTTTGAAATAGATAGTGAATACGATCTTCCAAATGGGGCTTTTATAACCTTATTGAAAGGAAATGGGGACACAATGCTTGAATTGATTAAAGATAATATTCATGAAACTGGTTTGTATTCAATTGGTATGGATGTTGAGGACATTGATAAAGAGGTTTCAGACTTAAAATCAAAGGGTGTTGAAATGGTTTTAGAACCTACAAGAACAAGTGTTGGTCAGATGGCTTTGTTTAAAGATCCTAATGGCATAAATATTGTTTTAGTAGAGCATGATAATTAGGTGTTTTTTTAAATTGTAATGGGTAATGATTTTTAGCTTTATTTAATGATTATTGTAGTTTAATTAAAATTTTTAAAGAGTGGTTTTATGAAATTCGATTTAGAAACAATTGTAATAGCGGTATCGTTTATTACTTCATTTTTTGCTGTATTTTTATCAAATGGTATTATTATCGGAGTTCCAGCTATTGCACAAGAATTTGCAATGAATAATGTTATTCAAAACTGGGTTCCTACCATTTTTTTCCTTGTGGTTGCTGTCTTTACAGTTCCTGCAGGGCAAATATCAGGTAAGTTTGGTGTTAAAAAGTCTTTGCTTGCAGGAGTAACACTTTATTTGATTGCTTCAATTGGTGCTGTTTTATCATTTTCAACAGAGTCCTTTTTAGTCTTCCGTATTCTCCAAGGTGCAGGTGTAGCATTCCTTAATGTATCTGCAATGGCTATGGTTGTTCAAGCAGTCAAACCTCAAAATAGGGGTAAGGCTTTAGGATTTACTGTTACTGGTGTATACCTTGCAACTTCACTTTCTCCAGTAATTTGTGGATTCTTAGTACATAATTTAGGCTGGAGAAGCATGTTCTATTTTGTAATTCCATTCCTTGTCCTATGTATTGGGCTTATGGTATGGAAAATTGATGGCGAATGGAAAACATATGAAAAAGACAAGATCGATACTATAGGTTCTATTCTTTATGGAATAGGTATTCTCTTATTCATTTATGGATTTACAACCTTGACAACTAATATGGGACTTATATTGACCATTTTAGGACTTATAATATTAGTCATATTTGGAATCTATGAGCTTAGGCAAAAGTCTCCAGTGTTCAATATGAATCTCTTTAAGAATGCTAAGTTCACATCCTCAAATGTAGCTGCATTATGCAGTTACATTGCTGTAATGGTTGTAACAACAATATTGAATTATCATTTCCAATATGTTAGGGGTTGGGATGCTCAGATGTCTGGAATGATATTGATCATCACACCTATTATTATGGCAATCATGGCTCCAAATGCAGGTAAGCTTTCAGATAGGATTCATCCTCAGAAATTAGCAGCTATTGGAATGGCTATTGCGACTGTGGCTCTTTTAATACTTACATTCTTGAATAAAGGCACTCCATTATACCTTGTAATATTGGCTATGATTCTTCAAGGGTTAGGTATGGGACTCTTCTCATCTCCAAACATGAATGCGATCATGAGTTCAGTGCCTCCAAAGGACGCTCCTACTGCATCTGCATCTCAAGCTACTATGAGAACCATTGGTCAAACCATGAGTTTAGGTCTTTTAACTCTTGTATTTGCTTGGGTAATGGGAAATCTTGAACTTGGACCTCAATATGCAGCAATGGTTGTTCAAGCATCTCAAATAATTTGTGGAATTTGTACAGTGGCATGTATACTTGCTATATTTGCTTCTTTAGTTGGAATTCGATCCAAGGATGAATTCAATACAAAAAGGCCAAATTAATTTATGGAGATGTGATTTTTTAATCATATCTTTTTTTTACTTTTTTTAAAATTAGATAACGTCATATTAAAGTAAATTATTTTTTAAAATTAGATTAAGGGCATATTAAAGTAAATTATTTTTAAAATTAGATTAAGAGTATTTTAAGTAAATTATTTTTTAAAATTAGAAAAAGAGCTTATTTTATTATTAAAATTAAGGCACTTAATATATAGTTTAGGTTTTATGTTAAAGGGTGGATGAAAAAATAATTTGTTATTAATTAAGTGCCCATTTTAATAATTTTAATTCATTAATAATGGAATTAAACATGTAAATCATATTTGATATATAAATTTACGGAGGAATTTACTTTTTTTTATTTTTTTATTTTTTTAGAAGCGTAATCTTAATAATTTCATTTGGGGGGGGGGGTTGAAATCTTAATTAAATTAAACTTCAAAATCGAAAATAGGTAAAAATATTAAGACAATCTATTATCTTAATATTTTCATCTACTTTTTTAGGTTTACAATATGAGTTCTTTATTTATGGGGGGATGTGATATAATCACAATACTATATATCAAAATACTCTTATATAAAGATTTTCGAATGTAAGTGCTTACTTACATCTTTAAATTAAAAAATAAAGAATATTTGTTATCTAAATAATTAATAAATCATTATTTAAATTTATTTTAATTTTTTGACTATTTTAAGAAAATTTTTTGGAGCGTCTTGGAAGTAGTTTTTCTAGCTACTTCGATTATTTTGAACTTTATCTTTTTACTGTCTTGTCTTTTAAAAACTTTATTATAATGATTAGCTAAAATAGTATTATGGATAAGTTGACAGATGGAATTTTTAATTTTTTTAAAGAGGAAACAGTATTTTCAGTATCTCTTCTGCTTGCATTAATTTCTTGTTTTTTTGTTAAGCCAAGCATTAATTACTTAAATTATATTAATTGGGATACAATCATTCTTCTTTTTATCATTATGCTTTTTGTAGAGATCTTAAAGACCCTGTCTGTTTTTGAGAGAATTGTTCGTAAATTATTGAATAAAATTGGAAATACTCGCAGCCTCCTATTGCTTCTAGTTTTCATATGCTTTTTCAGTTCAATATTCATTACAAATGATGTTTCCTTGATTATATTTGTTCCATTTGCTATATTGGCCTTAAAAAAGATTGAACGAACTGATTTGATTATATTTACAGTTTCCCTGCAAACCATTGCAGCGAATGTAGGATGTATGGTCCTTCCAATTGGCGCTCCACATAATATTGTAATGTTTACAGTATCACACATTCCATTTGAATCATTTTTCATTTTGCTTTTGCCTTATGTCCTCGTTTCAGTATTGTTCTTGATAATTCTATCAATATTCTCTCCAAATGATGAGATTATTGTTCCGGATATGGGAAAGATAGAATTAAATAATGAAAACTTCTTTAAAAAGATCTTTTTAGGTGTGGATTATTATTTGCTCTTGACTTTCATTTTCTTGTTTATATTGATAGGCAATTTGCAGAATATAGGGTTCTTTAGGGAGCTCTTCACCAGATATATTATTGGCAATGAGGTTTTGTGGGGAGTTCTTGCATCTCAGGTAATTTCCAATGTTCCCGCTGCAATCTTGCTTAGCGGCTTCAGCACTAATTATGAGGCAATAATTGTTGGAATAAATATTGGTGGTCTTGGAACACTTATTGCTTCTATGGCGAATCTGATTTCATACAAAATACTTGTAAGGGAGTTTAATGAATTTAAAATTAGATATTTGATTATATTTACAGTTTTAAATCTTGTCTTGCTCTTTATATTAATAGGTGTTTACTGTTTAATCTCATAAAATTATGGGAAAAATTCATTTTTTTAAATTTTAATATTGAAAAATTTTTTAGAAAATTATTTAAATGCCTGTAAATATATGATTAATTAATTAATTAGGAGGGTGAAAAAATGGTAAGATGTCCTAGATGTGGCTCTGAAGCTATTGAAGAGATCAATTATAACACATACAAATGTCATGAATGCGGTTATATGATTAGAAATCCAGATGATCTTGATTTAGCAGACAATGAAGGTTATTAGTTAATAAAACTAATTTAACTTTTTTATCTTTTTTATATTTTTTATCTTATTTTTTATCTATTTTTTTAAATTATTTTAATCTACTATTTTTTTGTTTCACTTGTTTTTCATAGAAAAAGATTATTATTTTAAACATTCATTCTTTTTAAGTTAAACTTTAACTTCTTTTTAAATTAAACATTCACTTCTTTTTAAGTTAAACATTCACATCTTCTTTAAGTCTACATGTTCTCCTGTAATATGTTTATTCAATTTATGAATGTATTTTACAGTTGTTCCTACAAAAACAGCTCCTAAAACGGTTCCAAGCCCTACACTTCTAATGTTTCCAAGGAAAATATAACTTAAAATCAATGCACTGGACACTATGCTTATGTCCAGATAGACCTTGATTCTTGAAAATGGCCTATGGCTCACTATAGCTATTGCTTGAGTCACTCCCTCTACTGAAAGAGGTATGATATTTGTAGGAACATAGAAAAAGAGTCCTAATGATATAAGCATTATGCTGACAGCAATCATTAAAAGAGAGATTATAAGATTGTCTGAATTCGGAATGAAGTACATTAGGGATACTGAAAAGCTTGTGAAAGCTCCAAACAGTATTCCGACAAAGACTTGTAAAAAGTGCTTTTTCTTAAAGTCTCCTCTTAGAAGAATAAGCTCAATAATTACAAGCATTGAATGGAATATGATGGTGGCAATTCCTATCTCTATTGCCCAAATGAGATTCATTGAATAAGGAATAGAACTTACAGGAGCAGATCCTAGTCCTGATTTTATTGAAAATGCAACCCCTAATGTTATGAGGTATAATCCAAATATATAATTGAAAATTCTTCTTGCTGTTAATTTTTCTCCACTAAATTGCATAATACTATTAAATTGTTTATTGTTATTAAAACTTCCTATAAATGAACTAAAATGTATATTTTTGTCTAATAATTACTTAACTGGATTATTTTACTCATTTAACTATCATATGTCCTTTTTTAGTCATTTTTGTCTGGGGAGTGTATAATTTTATTCATTTTAATTTTCATATGCCTATTTTTGTTCGTTAGTTAACTAATTTAAATTTTGCTTAAATGATTTGGGAAATTTTAGAAGAAATATTTTAGTAAAAAATTAGTATTTGAAATATGCTAATGGCTTAAACATTTAAAAATAGTAGTTTTTAAATTTAAGAATTAGGGTAAATAATAGATTTAAAAAAAGTTTTTTGATAACTATCTTATTATTTATTTTATTTTAATAATTTAATTGTATAATTAAAAAAAGAGAAATAAGGGCAGTAAAAACTGCCTATTTTTATTTTTAACCTTGTATGGTTACTTTTAACATTTTGTCTCCAGCACGGATAGAGTTTACAACATCCATACTAGCTTTGTCGTCTTCAGCAATTTGGCCGAATACGGTATGTACACCATCTAAATGAGGTTGTGGACAGTGGGTAATAAAGAATTGGCTTCCTCCAGTGTCTTTACCTGCGTGTGCCATAGATAATGTACCGGTTAAATGTTTGTGTGGGTTTCCTTCGGTTTCACATTTGATTGTCCAACCAGGTCCTCCAGTACCGTTACCGTTAGGACATCCACCTTGAATTACAAAGTTTGGAATTACTCTGTGGAAAGTTAAACCGTCGTAGAATCCGCTTTTTGCTAATTTTTCAAAGTTAGCTACAGTTCCAGGAGCTTCATTAGGGAATAATTCTAATACGATATCTCCTTTTTCAGTTTCAATAATTGCTTTTTTCATTATAATC
>ONYG01000095.1 GCA_900321995.1 uncultured Methanobrevibacter sp.
AATGATGTTGATATGGAAGCTATTCTTGATGTTATGGGATGTAAGACTAGACGTGACATCATGGATCTTTTAAGAGAAGAACCAAGATTTGTTAGTGAAATATCTCAAGAGCTCCAAATAGGACAAAAAGCAATTATTGAGCATTTAAGAGCTATGGAAGATATTGGTATATTAACTTCTTCAACTAAAAAGGTAGTTAGAGGTCGTCCTCGTAAGTACTATGATATGCCTAATGATGTGAATGTTACAATAACAATCACTAAAAACTCATTTAATGTGGCTATCTCTGAGGATATGTTAAAGCCAAATCATGTTCCTCAATTGCCTTCTGGTGATGAGTGGTCTAAGTTGTTGGACATTGAAAAGAGAATTGATCAAGGTCATACTGAGGCAATTGAAGAGTTGAAAAGCCAAATACGTTTGTATGACAACTTGAAAGAAAGAGCAGAATACATTTTAGAAAGAACTTATAATAGATATTAGTTCTTTTTACTTTTACTCTTTTTATTCTATTTTTACTCTTTTTATTTTCTTTTACTCTTTTAATTCTATTTTCGCTTATTTTATTATTCTTTCAATTCATTTAGATTAACTCCAGCAACTATAGCCTGTCCTAATGATACAGAACCGTCTCCTGGGCATGAGTTTATGTGTTGGATGAAAGTGAATCCTTCTTTTTCAATGTAAGTCTTGATGTAATTTGTTATGGCTTCGTTATAGAAAACTCCGCCTGTTGCTCCTATTGTTTTAATTCCTTTTTCTTTAGCAGATTCTATTGCTAATTTGGCAAGTCCTATGCTAACTGCCTTTTGACCGATTGCTGCAAGTTTATGGCTATCTTCTCCTTCTTCTATTTTATCGATTATATATCTTGCAATTGCAGTTGTATCAAGAACTTTTCTTCCTTCGAATTCTTTAATTATTATAGGGAAATCGTCTTCTATTTCTCCTTTGTATTCAAAGGCATGAGATTCTAATTTCATGGAGGCTTCTCCTTCATAACTGCGCTCTCCACATATGGATAATGCAGTTGAAATTGAATCCAAGACTCTTCCGGTACTTGTGTTTATTCCGACATTTAGGTTTGACTCGATTTGCTTAAATAAGCTTTGAATCTCTATTTTTCCATGTTTGAAGTATTCGCTATAATTATCATTAAGAAGGTTCTTTATGTATTCTTCAGAGAATTTCTCACTTTCATAATCGCTTTGAGGGTTTGAAAGTATTGAAGCTAACATCCTTGCAGGGTATTTTGTACATAAGTCTCCTCCTGGCATTTTTTGAGGCATAAGTGATGCTGTTCTTTCAAATTCCTTAATGTTTGTGTATAAGATTTCTCCTCCCCAAGAATTGCCGTCAGCACCATATCCTACACCATCTGCAGCTATGATTATCATTTCAGAGCAATCTGTTGAATCGGAGTTATCATTTGATGTTTCTTCATTGTTCTTTCCATTAAAATGATCATTTAAGAGAGAGATTCCATGGGCATGATGGTGCTGCACTGGAATCAATGGGCAATCATACTCTTCAGCATATTCCTTTGCTAATCTTGTTGTAAAGAACTGCGGATGCAAATCGCATGCAATTGCATCAAAATGGTCTGTTTTAGTGATCTTCATCATATGCTTGATTGCCTCTTGAAGGAATTCATATGTCCTGTATTTGTTGGTATTTCCAATATGCTGTGATACATATGCCTTAGAATTTTTAAGTATTGTGAATGTGACATCCAATTCTGGTCCAAGGGCAAGAATGTTTAAATCATCAAATTCAGGGTTTAAATATGTGTATTTTCCTTTTAAGTCATAAGGCTCTGGAGTGTATCCTCTGGAACGTCTTATGAATGCAAGCTCATTGTTTCTGAATCTTGCAACAGAATCATCACATCTATTCAATATTCTCCTATTGTGAATGAGGTAATAATCAGCTATTTCATCGAGGTTTTCAAGGATTTCCTTATTTGTAATCATCATTGGCTCTCCTGGAACATTCGCTGATGTCATAATGTATGCAGGAGTTTCAGTTTCGTTAAACAATAAGTGATGCAGTGGAGCATAAGGCAACATGACTCCAATATTATGCAATCCTGGAGATACTGACTCTGCAAAATCGTATTCTGATGATTTTTTAAGAATTACGATAGGTCTTTCTTTAGAAAGGAGAGTCTTTTTTTCCTCATCAGAGACTATTGCATATTTTTGCACGGTTTCAATATCTGGACTCATGACTGCAAAGGCTTGGTTCTTTCTTCCCAATCTTTCCCTTAGGAGTTTTACAGTATCTTCAAGCATAACGTTTGCAACGAGGTGAGTTCCTCCAATACCTTTGATTGCAAATATCTTTCCTTCATCAAGAAGCTTTGCAGTGTCCCTTAAAGGGTCTTCAGATTCTGTGTTGATTGGGGTTCTTTTAATGATGGTTTTTTCATCTTCCCCATTGTCTTTAATTATTTCTTCTTCTATTTGATTTTTAAATAATTGCAATGAAGGGCCGCAAACTTCACAGCAACTTGCTTCAGCATGATAACGTCTATCTAATGGGTTTCTATACTCCTTGTCACATTCATCGCATAATGGAAAGTCGTCCATGGTGGTCTTGTCCCTATCATATGGAACATTATCAATAACTGTAAAACGTGGTCCGCAATCAGTGCAGGCGTTGAATGGGTATTTGTAGCGTCTGTTGCTTGGATCGTTAATTTCCTCTAGACATTTGTCACAAATTGCCAAATCCGGTGGAATAACAGATGTTCCTGAAAATGAGTCTGAACTTTCCTTAATTGTAAAGTCATTATAATCTGATTCAATATTGATGTCTTCAGTTCTTAGATTGTTTATTTTAGCTATTGGTGGAAGCTCGTTTTGGAGTTTGTCTATAAAATTATCTATTTTGTTGTCTGAACCTTGTATGATTATCTCTACAACATTTCCTAAGTTCCTTACATAACCTACCAATTCTAATTCGGTAGCGATTCTATATACAAATGGCCTAAAGCCCACTCCTTGTACGATTCCTTCTACTAATACTTTAATTGACTCCACAATTCCACCATCTTTAGAGTATTTATGATTATTTTTAACTTTATGTTCTTTTAAAGGATTAATTTGTTTACAGTATAATTATAGACTTGATAATATATATCTTTTTAAATGTTAATAACATATATATTATTAATTTATTAAATATTATAATGTTTGTTAAATAATTCAAGTTTTATTAAGAAATTTAATTAATGCTATTTGATATTATTGTATGTGATAAAATGAAAGAAATTCTCAAACGACTTGATGAAGGTGAAATTTCCATAGAAGAATGTGAAACTCTTCTTAAAGCTGAAAGTATTCGTGAATTAGATGATGTTGCTAAATTTGACAGTTCCAGAAAAGACAGGACTGGTTTTCCAGAGGCTATTTTGGCTGAAAGCAAAGATTACGATGATCTTTTAACAATCATTAAGGGATTATTTGAAGAAGATTCAAATGGAGAATTTGACTTAAAAGACAATATAATAATTACTCGTTTGTCTAAAGAGCGTTTTAATTTGTTAAATCAGGATTTGTCATACCTTTTAGAAAAAGGCATTAAGTTTGATTACAATCCTCAAGCAAGAATTTTGATTATTTATAAGGATAAATTAGTCGATTTTAAAAAGGAATATGGTAAAATTGGCGTTTTGACTGCAGGCACATCTGATATAGCTATTGCCGAAGAGGCAAAAGTCATTGTGGAGCAGGGAGGATGTGAAGTTCTTAGTTCCTATGACATTGGAGTGGCAGGCATTCATAGATTGTTTCCACAAATAGCATATATGGTTGAGCAGGAAGTTTCTGCATTCATTGTTTGTGCAGGAATGGAAGGGGCTTTGCCTTCTGTTGTTGCAGGATTGGTGGATGTTCCTGTAATTGCTGTTCCAACATCTGTAGGCTATGGTATTGGTGCAGATGGTAAGGCGGCTTTATATTCCATGTTACAGTCTTGTGCTCCTGGTTTGTCTGTTGTTAATATTGATAATGGATTTGGTGCAGGTGTCTGTGCATTGACAATTGCTAAAAACATTGCAAGAAAAGTGGAATTGGCAAAAAAATAGTTATTTTACTTATAATTTTTTATATTACTGACTTTTTATTATAATAATCTTTATTATAATAATTATTTTTTTATATTTATTTTTTATAATTATATTATAATTTAATTTTTTTATTTTTTTTTAAATTAATAATTTATATTATTTGTTTGGTAAAAAGGTGTTAAATTGATTTTTAGAGAATTTAATCCGGAAATTCATGATATCTATAAAGTGGCTGAGCTTATTTATGATGTTGATTATAGAACATTTGTTCATGTTTTCAAGTCAAAGGAAGAGGGAGTGGAAGCCATTAAAAATAGATTGACTTATGAATTTGCCGAATTGAATAATGAGGATGAGAATGACCTGTTCTATGTCTTTTTTGATGATGATGATAAGGAAGAAAAAGAGATAGTTGGAATGTTTAATGGAGGAAAAGGAGTTCAACATTCTTATTTTCATGATATTATTGAGTCATTTAAGCATCTTAAGTTTTCTGAAGCATTAGGTCTTTCTAAAGTCAATTTTATGGATAAGTTTGTATTGGTTGATGTTGAGGAAGATGACTTTTACATTTGTGAATTGGCCATTTGCTCTGATAAGAGAGGAAAGGGCTATGGCAGTGAGGCTTTAGATCAATTAATTCAATTAGCAAAGGATTTAAATTGTAAAAGAGTTGTTTTAGATGCTGACTTTAGAAATGAGGGTGCTTATAGATTATATAGTTCCAGAGGTTTTAAAGTATTCAAAAGAAAATCATTTGGTGTTCCAGGCAAAAAAAGAGGAATGCGCAATATGGAATTAATTTTGGATGATTAATTTTTCTTTTTCTTTTTAATCTTGTTCTAGATTAAAATATTTTTTTTTATTTTTTTTATAACTATTTTTTAGAATTAGTTTTTTAAAATTAGTTTTTAAATAGTTTTCATAGAACTAGTTTTTTAATGGTTATTATGGTATTTTTGGTGATGTGGAGAAAATAGTTTTTTTTTTAAAAAAAATAAAGAAGAGGAATTATTTTCTTCTTCTTTCGAATTCTTCAAGTATTTCATCAAATTCAACTCCTTTATAGACTAAAAGGAGTAATGTGTGAAATATTAAATCAACAGATTCGTAAACTAAATTTTCATCGTTTTTAGAAGCTATAATAGTTTCAGCACATTCTTCACCTATTTTTTCTAATATTTTGTCTTCTGCTTTTTTATCGCTGTCTTGCATAATATTAGAAGTGTATGAATCAATAGGAGAATCTCTACGACTTTCTAAAACTTTATAAACTTCTCTAAGGATTTTATCATCCATTATTTCACTTCCTTGGTAAGTTAGTTATTGCTTTTAATTTATTTTAATTGCTTTTTATTGCTTATTTTTTGTTTTGTCCTGCTGTTTTAATGGTTTCAGTTAATGCAATTAAAGGATGTTGATCATCATCAATAATGTAAATGTCATTAAATGAGTTTAACCCTTGCTTTTCAGCAGTTTTTTCCATTCCTAACTTAATGTCCTCATGGAAGTCTACAACATAGGAATCGATTTTGTCTAATCCTAACTGAACGGAAGCTACAGCTCTGTGGTGTCCATCCACTAATATGTATCTGTCTCCAGTTTTTACTACAATTGTAGGTTCTGCTAATCCTTTTTCAAGCTCATAGGTTCTTCCTTGAAGTTCATCAGCATAAACCCTGTCTTGTGTAGGCCTTATCTTATTTACTGGAACGGATTCTCTAGTTAAAGTGGTTTTAATGTCATAAAGCTTTTCCATAGTTTCTCTAAATGCGCTTACTTTAGTTGGGGTGGAACGTTCAATGTGTGACCTTACGATATCTGTGTTGGTCATGATTCCTTTAACATGTCTATCCTTATCCACAACAGGAAGCCTTGAGATTCCGTGTCTAAACATTACTCTGGAAGCGTCGTTGATGTGCATATCCTCTCTTGCAACGATTACTTCTTTAGACATGATTCCACTTACATATTCGGTTTCCCAGTCTTTTAATAATAAGTCGTATGCGGTAATAATTCCTACAATCTTATCGTCGTCATCGACTACTGGATAACCGTCGTGCTTTGTCTTTTTCATTAAAGCGATAACATCATCATTAAGAGCATTATATTTTACAGTAACTACATTTTTAGTCATGTAATCATTTACTGTAGTTTTTTCCTTGTCCATATTATCCTCCCTTCTTTATTGATAATATTTGTGTAAAAATAATAAAATCAGTTTTTTTTTACAAAGTAAAAATAAAAGAAAAATAAAAAGAATAATCTAATTTTTCTTATTTTAACTATTATTTAACTCTCAAAATTTTGAATTAAATAAAGCTAGAATTTATTAGATTTTTATGATTATTCTTCAAGTAATTCTTTTAATATTTGCACTGTTTCTTTAGGATCTGCTTTTCCTTTGGTTAATCTCATTACTTGACCCATTAAGAAGTTTAGTGATGCTTTTTCACCATTGTGGTAGTCTTGAACAGCTTTAGGGTTTTCTTCTACTGCTTTTTTAGCAGCTTCTTTTACTTCATCATCTTTTACAACACCAATTAAACCTAATTCTTCAGCGATTGCTTTAGGGGTTTGTTTATTGTTTGGCATTTGTTCAATGACTCTTTTACCTGCTTTTGCAGTAATCTCTTTATTGAGTAACAAGTTGAATAATTCAATTAAATCGTCTGCTAAGATGCCACTTTCTGCAAAGTCAAGTTTATTATATGTTAAAACTCTTTTAAGTTCGTCTCTCATCCATTTAGCAGCAAATACTGGGTCAACTTCTTTAGCTACTTCTTCATAACATTGTGCTAAATCAAGTTCTGAAGTGAGTGCTTTTGCAGATTCCTCATCTATGCCATATTCGGATACGAATCTTTTTACCTTATTGTGAGGAGCTTCAGGCATGATGTCAAGGACTTTGTCTATTTGATCATCGCTGATTTTCATAGGTGGCAAGTCAGGATCTGGGATAAATCTGTAATCGTCTGCATCCTCTTTCATCCTCATGGATACGGTAATCATTTGGGATTCAAGATAAGCTCTGGTTTCCTGTTTGACTTCAACTCCTCTTTTCATAAGATTTTTTTGTCTGATTACTTCGAAGTTTAAAGCCTTGTATGCACCTTTGATGGAGTTGATGTTTTTCATTTCTACTCTGTTTCCTCCGTTAATGGAAACGTTTACGTCAGCTCTCATGGTACCTTCTCCACGAGCTCCACCACTGTATTGCAATACTCTGATGAGTTCTTTTAAGAAGTTACGAGCTTCTTCTGGAGAGTGCATATCTGGTTCAGTTACAATTTCGATAAGTGGAATTCCAGAACGGTTAAAGTCTACAATACCTTTGTCTGGTTTGTATTGTCCAGGGTCTTCTTCCATGTGAATTTCTCTAATTCTTACACCATTTAATTCTCCTTCATATCCTATTGGTACAGAGGTTTTCTGATATCCGCAAGGTAAATCCGGATAATCGTAGTGTTTTCTCATGAAATAGGTAAAGTTCTTATCGATTTTACAGTTAAGCATTAATGAAATCATTAAAGCGTTTTCAATCGCCTTTTCATTAGTTGGGTATGGTTTAGCACCTGGTTGGTTTAAGCATACTGGACAAACATTTGTGTTTGCAGGTGCTTCTTGATAGTTTGTAGGACAGTTACAAAATAATTTTGAGTCAGTTTCAAGTTGTACATGGATTTCAAGTCCACACATCATATCTACGTCTATTTTAATCCCTCCAAGGATCTTTTTAAATTAATTATTATATTATTAAATGAAAATAATGGTTTCTTATTATATAACTAATTAATTAACAATTAATTAAC
>ONYG01000142.1 GCA_900321995.1 uncultured Methanobrevibacter sp.
ATTAAATCTATTTTTAAAAAGAGTAAAATTAAATCTATTTTTAAAAAGAGTAAAATTAAATCTATTTTTAAAAAGAGTAAAAATTTATGTATATTTTAAAAAAAGAGTAATTAAATTAGTTTGGAACTAATTTAATCAAATTTTAATTTTTATATTTTGTCTTATTTAAGACTAAATAAGTCTTGGGCCTGTTTTTTGATCAGGACTTACTTTTTGATTGTCTAAGACATGTTGGAATTGGTCCATAATTAAATGTCCTGAGGAAGTTCCAATTTTACTGACTCCTGCTGCTATAACGTTATTTGCTAATTTATAATTGTTAATTCCGCCAGCAGCTTTGATTTCTTTATGAGGAGCATTCTTTTTCATGATTCTTAAGCTTTCCATTAAAGCATAGAACTGCTCATTTCCGTTAAATCCGCTTGAGGTTTTAACGTAATCAGCGCCTCCAGCTTCACACATTGCTGAAGCTCCTGCTTTTTCATCAACGGTAAGAAGAGGATTTTCAATAATGACTTTTAATATATGGTCCCCAATTGCTTCTTTAACTGCCATAATGTCTTCTTTTACTGCATGGAATTCATGTTGTTTGATAAGTGGGATATTAGCCATCATATCAATCTCATCAGCACCATCTGCTATTGCAGCTTTTGCTTCTGCAATTTTACCTTCAGTATTTCCAGCACCTAATGGGAAGTCTACTACGGTAACAACTTTCATGTCTGTGTCTTTTAATTCCTCTTTAGCTAACTTTACATAGTGTGGGTGCACTACAACTGAGTAAAAATTATATTCTTTTGCCTTATCAAAGAATGCTTTCATTTCTTCTACATTTGCAGTATTATCTAAATTTGTAAATTCAATGTATTGGGCTAGTTCTTCTGCTGAGTTAATCATTTAACCATCTCCATATTTAAACTAATTTTTTTATATCTCCAAATACCAAATAATTATGAATTTTATCCATCATTATTTTTCTTATTCAAATTTTATTTTTTTAGAAAAATATTTATTTTTATAAAAGTTTTATATGTCTATAATAGTTAGTTATATTTAAAACTATATAATACTTTTGTCTTGTTAAATTGTTTTATAGTTTTTATGATAAATTGCCGATTATTTAAAACTAAAAAAATCATTAAGATAGAATTAAATTTTTAGAATAATTTATCTTTTTTGAAATTTATTTAAAATTTAAGACTTTTTATATTTTTTTAATTTTAAATTAATCTTTTTGCCATATAAGGACCTTTACGTTCATATCCAAACTTACGATAGTAGTTTCTTGCTCCAATTCCACTGATGATTAAGAGCTCTTCTTTTCCTTGGTCTATGCTTATCTCTTCAGCTTTTGCAAGCAATCTTTCTCCAAAGCCGGTATGTTGTCCTATTGCCTTGTTCTTTTGTCCGATTTTTATCATATTTCCGTATACATGAAGCTCTCTGACAATTCCAGTCTTTTCACTAATTTCTTCTCTATGCGCTTTTTTTGAAGGCATTCTAAGTCTTAGGAATCCTGCAAGGCTTTCCTCATTTTTATCTTCAATTGAGAGGAAATGTTCCTCTCCTTCCGTAGCAGTGTAGGTTTCTTCAAATAGGTCATAATCATCAATAGTATATTCCTCTTTTGTTTTCTTATGGCCAATTTCTCTGCATCTAATGCATTGGCAGTTGATCTTTTCTTCTTCAAGACGATTATAAACCAATTCGCCAAGATTAGACTTTTTAACTCCTGCTTCAATAAGTGTTGAAGGTATGTCCCTTTGAATCCTCATGGTTCTAACCCATTTAGGCAATATCTTCTTTATTTGAACAATGAGTTCTACTGCCTCTTCATCAGTGTAAGGTCTGTATTTGCCTTCTTTATAAAGTTTATGCAATTCGCTGCCTTCAGTTACAAGGCAAGGGTAGATTTTAAGCATATCCGGTTTAAAGTTTTCGTTTTTGAAGATTTCCTTAAACATTTTAAGGTCTCGCTCTGGGCATTGCTCTATAAATGGATCTTCCCTTTCAAGAGGAAATAGTCCAGGCATCATATGCATAGCCACTTTTACTCCGGAATCCCTTAGGATCCTATTTGCTTCAATAACATCTTCTACCTTATGACCCCTTTTTATTTTTTCATAAATGTTATTGTATATTGTCTGAACACCTAGTTCGACTCTTGTTACTCCCATGCTTAACATCTTGTCTACATGAGGCTCTTTACAATAGTCTGGTCTGGTTTCAAATGTTATTCCGATACATCTGACCTTTGAATTTTCATTGATCCTTTGAATGTCATCGATTAAAACATAATCGTTAGGAGGATAGGTTTTCAATTCATTGTTTGAGTATGGAGGATATTTTAAGAGATCCTCTTTGGTGAGAGCGTCTATATCATCGATTTCCCTTATGTTTTCAAGAATCACTCCAAAATCGCTCATAGCTTTTAGACATTGTGAAACAAACCATTCCTGATAACATATGTCTTTAGAAGGGAATGTTCCTCCCATAATAATCAATTCAACTTTATCAATAGGGTGGCCTACCTTATTCAGTTGCTTTAATCTATTGTAGCACTGAACATAAGGGTGGAACTTAAACATTCGGCCTCTAAGTGCAGCAGGCTCTTCACCAGTATAGCTTGGAGGTGCAATATCACTTTCAGGACAGTAAAAGCATCTTCCATGAGGACATTTATGTGGATGGCACATGACTGCAACGATTGCCACTCCAGAGATTGTTCTTGTAGGCTTTTTCTTTAGTATGTTTGATACAATCTTCTTTTCCTCAAGGCTTGCATGTTCAAGAATGACTGAATTGCTCATGAATTTTTTTAATTTTCTATCTCTGCATAATTGCCTTTTTTCTACTTCTAATTCACGGCGAGTTGTTATTTTTCCATTGATAATGTCTTCTATGATTATTCTGCATGCAGTATCCATTTTTTACCTCCTTTTAACTTTTGAACTTTAGCATAACATTATTGTTTTTTCTTAAAGATTAATATTTTTTCTTATTTAGATAAGTTTATATATTGCAAATCACTATTTTTAATTAAGAAAAATTTCTATAAAAGAAATTTGTGTTTAATATGTTAATTTAAAACATTTTATTATTTGTTTTTTATTAGTAATATATTAAACTATTTTTATATAAATAAAAATCTAAAATTTTAGGTGATATTATGAAAATTAAACAATTATTAGGCATGTTAGCTTTAGATGCTAACGCAAACGAAATCGGTAAGATTATTGATGCAGATTTTGATAGTGAAACTGGTGCTATTACCCAAGTTGTTATTAGCCTTAAGAAAAACTTCTTATCATCTAATCAAATGGAAGTTGACTTCACTGATGTAAAAAGCATTGGAGATTATGTTTTATTAAATATTGAAGTAGATAAAGAAATGATCTTTGAAGAAGCTGAAAAAGCTAAACAAGCTGAAAAAGAAGCTAAAAAAGCTGAAAGAGAAGCAGAAAGAGAAGCTAAAAGAGCTGAAAGAGACGCTAAAAAAGCAGAAGAAGCAGAAGTTGAAGAAGAAAAAGAAGTAGTTGAAGCAGAAGTAGTTGGAGATGATGATGCTACTGATGTAAAAATAGACTAAGTTCCTTTCTTTAAATTAAACTTTTATTTTCATTAGTTTTGGATTGGAATGGTCTTTACTATTCTTTAACAAAATTAAGGTGATTCTATGAGTTTTTGTGATATTCGTGGTGAACCTATTGATGTAGGTGCTTTTATTAGATACACTGGCACAGGTACCATAAGCAAAGTTGTTGACTTGAAAGAAGAAGATAAACAACAATGGGTTAAATTGGATGAACCTGCTTTATGGTATGCTGCAGATTCCTTAGAAGTAGTCAATGAAAAAGATTTAATTGATGTGGATTCAGTTGATAGAGACACCCTTGAACAAGTAAAAGACATTAAGGAAAACTATGAAGAACTTAATGCTAATTTAAATGATATTCAAGGTTGTGAAGGTGGAGGTTAATCTTATTTAACCTTTATTTTTTCTTTTTTTTTAATTATTTTTGTTTTAATGATTTTATTTTTTCCGTGTTTTTATTTTGGTGCTTGTTTTTGCTTATTTTCTCACGATTTTTGATTTTATTTCTTATTTTAAAATTTTATTGTTTATTAAATAGATTGTTAATCTATTTAATAATTGTCTGCAAAGTTTTTTATGCTTTCAGCTAATTTTGGTCCGATTCCTTCGACTTTTTGTAATTCTTTTACTGAATATGGTCTTAAATCTTCTCCAAATGTTCTAACCAATGCTCTTGCACGTTTTCTTCCTAATCTTTTAACTCCAATAACAAGAGGGATTATATCTTCTTTAACTCCATAGTATAGTCTTGCAGATAGGAAGTCAAGGTCTTTTGAGTAATTATATTTTCCAAGGACTTCCATAGTATTTTTAGTGAATCTGACAAGAAGAGATGCTTCATAAGCGGAACGTCTTGTGGAGGATGCATAAACGTGATATGCATTTTCTATTTCATACTCATTTCTTTCATCAATCCATTCGATAAGGGAAACTGCAGTTGCTTCTGGATTTCCAACCTCTATTGAGAAAAGACCATAGTTAGCCAGTTTGTCTCTAACTGGATCTTTAGAGCGTCTTCCCTTAAATGAGATTAAAGGCAAGTCTGGAGTTTGTGATAATTGATAGATAAGTTCTTCTGCATTAAATTCATCAACCTGATTAGCATATTCCTTTATTTTCACTGCTGTTTCCACAGTATAATTGGATTTAGCAATTAGATTACCGAAGGCAGTTGTTTTTAAACCACTTGGTGTAGCTTGCAATATTTGATTTTGGAGAAGGAATTCCAATGCATTTTGTATTTCGAACTTTAAGCTTTCTTCAGCAAAGAAACTCATTGAGCTATTGCTGGTCATTTGATATCCGTAGAATGTCTTCTTGAAGAAGTCTTCCAAGTCTTCAGGTGTTTTTGAAAGTGTAGATGCCACTTGTGCAATTATTTGCTTAAATACTGCATCTTTGTTTTCAATCAGTTTAGAGTTTGTAGGCTCAACATCACCATGAATGTATCGCTCTTCAAGGTTTGAAGCTTCTTCCATGGATTTTGCAACTAAATAGGAATAACCTGCATTATCATATTGTGGCCTTCCAGCCCTTCCGGACATTTGCTCATAGTCAAAAACAGGGATTGCTTGGGGGCCTTGTGATGTCCATCTGGTATAATCTCTAATGACTACATATTTGGATGGCAAGTTAACCCCATACATTAAACTTGGAGTTGCTGCAATCATTAATATGTTTCCATTTCTAAATTCCTCTTCAATAATCTCTTTTTGTTCGTTAAATAATCCTGCATGGTGGAAAACTGCACCGTTTTCACAGCTTTCTGCAAGCTTTTCACATGTTGAAGTAGGTCGTGATCCCTTTTTCTTGGGAACTTCAAGAAGCTTTTCTGCAACTTCCTTGAATCTTTTCTTTTGTTCGTCAGTTGTTTTCCTTTTTAGCTTGCCTGCAACATAGCTTGCAAGACTTTCAGTAAACCTTCTGGTTGATACAAAGCTTAATGCTTGTGAATCATCTTCGATAGCCTTTTCAAGAACTTTTACAACCACATCATTTTTATTTTTTGTATTGAACATTTCTGTATCCAACACATCTTTATTTAATGGGACAGGCCTATAATCATGCTCTACAACAGTTGCATCTAGCCAGTTTTCGATTTCTACCATATTCTCTAAAGTTGCAGATAATGCGATGATTCTTAAGTTAGGGTTTATTATTTTAGCTCTTGTAATTGCACATTCGATTGTAGGTCCTCTTGAGTATTCTCCAATCATATGGAATTCATCAATGATGATTGTGTCAACTTCCCTTAAAACATCCCATGAAAATCTTGTTAACGCATCAAATGATTCGAAAACCATGATTGATAAATCTGCAGAGGATGGATGTCTTCCGACTTTGATTCCATGCTCTTCAAATTTCTTAAATTCCTTTACCTTTTCATTTTGTATTGAAATTAGTGGTGCTGCATAAACCGCTTTTCCACCTTCCAAAATGGATTTAAGTGCAGCCATAACTCCAAGTACAGTTTTACCACTTGCAGTTGGAATTGCTATGATGCAATTGTCATTGTTTTCAAGATATCCTGATTCAATAACTGCCTTTTGTGCAGGATTGAATTCTTCAATGTAAGGATAACAATCATTTATTATCGCTTTAATGTTAGTTGGGATGTTTTCCATAATAATCAGTTCTTTTAGTTTTATGATGTTTCTTTTTGAATTTTATGTTGTATTTATATTCTTAATATATTATCTGCTTTGAGATAGAGCAATTGAAAAGTATTTAATCAGTTTTCAAAATTATATTTTTTCTTTCTTAAGGACTTTAATGTCTGAAATTCTAGTGTTTGGGTATTGTCCGTTTTCGTCTTTTTCAACAGCTTTTGTCATGTCCCAAATTGTAAGGAGAGCAACGCTTACTCCAGTAATAGCTTCCATTTCCACTCCTGTTTGGCCAGTCAATCTGCATTCACAAGTTGCGGTGATTTCAGTTTCTCCAACTTCAAAATCTATTTCTATTCCGCTAAGGTTTAATGGATGGCAAAGTGGAATAAGGTCTGATGTTTTCTTAACCGCTTGAATTCCAGCTATTTGAGCAGTAGTTAAAACATTACCTTTCTTGATTTCTGCATTTTCTATCATTTTGATGGTTTCTTTTTGAAGATAGATTTTTCCACTAGCTATTGCAGTTCTTCTTTGTTGCGCTTTTTCTCCAACTTCAACCATATGCACTCCACTTTCAGTTAAGTGTGTAAATTCTTTTTCTCCCATATAATCAACCTATTGTTTTTTTATTTTCTTTTTGAAAATTCAGATTCTTTTAATCTATAGTTAATTTTTCTTTTTACATTTATCTTTATTTTTATTATTAATAAATGTTTAGTATTTTTTATCTTAAATACTAATTTTATATTCTTATTTTATAATTTTAAATCAATTTTGTGCTTTAAAATTAATTTAAGAATTTTAAATCAATTTAAGAATTTTAAATCAATTTAAGAATTTTAAATCAATTTATTATTTTGATATCAATTTTAATATTTCAGTAAACTTTGATATTTAAAAAAATAGAATTAAATATATTCTAATTCTTAATTATATTCCCTTTAATTACTTTAATTCATCATAAGGCAATTCAGTTTTAGAAAAGTCATTAGCCCGGTCTCTTGCATTTGATTTAAACTTGTTTAAGAGATCCTTATCTTGAAGTATCCTGTCAATTGCATTTGCCAAGTCTGTGCTGTCATTAGGATCAATTAATAATCCAACATCATCGGTGATGATTTCTTTTATTCCTCCAATATTGCTTCCAATTACTGCTTTTCCACATGCTAATGCTTCTATTAAGACCAATCCGAAGCTTTCGGTAAATGATGGGAGGATAAGCAAATCACAGCTTGGATAAATGTCTTCCATATTGGTTTTAGCTCCTGTAAAGAAAACGTCATTTATTTTACCTTCTTCTTGGTCTTTTTTTGTCTTTTCCTTAAGGCTTTCTAAAAGAGGGCCGTCTCCAACGATCACAAGGTTTGAATCTGATTTGATTTGCTTTTTAGCTTCAATTATAAGGTCGACATTTTTCCTTTTGATAATGTTTCCTACAAAAAGAATCATAGGTTTATCAGGGTTTAGATCGAATTCTTTTACCAGTTCCCTCTTGAATTTGTCATTATTGTCTTCTGTAGTCTTGAATTTTTCTATATCTACAGAATTCCAATGCAATTTGACTTTATCTTTTATGTTAGGGACATTGATTTTGGTTATTTCATCTTTTAGGGCATTACTCACTGCAAGAATTGTATCAGCATCTTTCAATACCTTTTTAATGAAAGGTCTCATAAATGATTGTTTTTCATACATTTCAAATATGTCTGAACCATGGGCAGTAACATAGGTTTTGGTGTTTGTTGCTTTTCCAACCTTTACGCTAGCCCATCCTGCAGGGAATAGGTAATGTCCATGGATTATGTCTATGTTTTCTTTTTCTATGAGTTTTTTTAACTCTTTTTTAGCATTAATTCCGAATAATAATCCTCTAAGGCCAGGTATGTTTATTCCTTTAGTTCCTATTACATGAATTCCATCAATGTCCTTGATGTCCTTATGGGGGTAGGTTATTACATAAACCTCATGGCCTTCCTTGATTAATTGCTTTGCTAAACTGTGTATATGTACTCCAACTCCTCCTATGTGAGGAGGAAATTGGCCTACCATAGCTATCTTCATTATACCCTCCAAAATAATTATTTGTATAATCTATTATATTTTGATATTATTAGAATAATAAATTATTAATTAATATTTGCAAAATTGCTTATTATTTATATTTTTAATTTAATTTTATTTATTTTTATTTTATTTTGGAAAATATTTTGATATAAAAATAATGGTGATTTTGAAAAAGCGTTCTTTTATTAAATTATTTTTTTTTAAAAAGAGTTTTTTTTAGTATATAATTGCTTTTTGAAAAAGAGTTTTTTTTAATAATAGCTTTGAAAAAAGTTTTAAATGTTTGAAAAATAAGATAAAAAAAGAATAAATAGAAAAAATCTATTTATTTGAATTGTGCCATTAACTCATCGTAACTTGGAGCACCAACGAATTTTAATTCATTATCAATAGCAATTGCAGGAACTGCCATAATTCCATAGCCAATAGCTAATTTTCTTCCTTCTTCTTCCATTGTGTTGTAAACAGTTACATCAAGAGCATCGCCTAATTCTTCTTTTGCTTGTTCTACGAGTTTTACAGCTCCTGGACAGTGAGGACAAGTTGTTGAAGTGAAAACTTCTACTTTAAATACCATTTTATCACCTGATTAATTTTTTTTATATTTTTATTTATAAGTATAACAATTGATTATTATATCAATTTGATAATATATTATTGTTCGTTAATATATAAATGTTCCTATTAATTTAATTATCTCTCAAAATTTTTTAAATTAATTGTGGGAAAATGTTAATTAGTAAAAAAATAGTGTAAAAAAGAAGATGGATTATTAATATTATTAAATTAAGTTTATTGGATTTTGAATAAATATTTAGGCCGTTTTTTTGATATTTTATGGTTTGATTAAATTCTTAAGATTAAAGATATCATTTTGGCCTAATGTTTCAGTTAAACTTTTATTTGTCTTTGGATAGTTAACTGCAGTGTAATTTGTAGTGTTGGATAATTTTGCAGCTTTTTCAATGGCCTTATTTTTAGATCCGACTTTATCAATCAATCCTAAGTTTTTAGCTTCCAATCCATTATACTTTTTGCCATGGGCAAGTTCTGCTATATAGTTTGCCTTTAAATTTCTATTTTTTGCAATCTTATTGATGAATTGGGTGTAGTCTTGATCAACCATTATCTGAGCATTAGCTAAGTCATTTGCACTTTTGGCCTTGGTTTTTTGGCTTTTTAAATACTTTTCATCAAATACTCCTGTGACTTTTTCATCAGAGTATCTGTCGGTATTTATATAACTGAGGCCTATTGCTCCAAGTGAGGATGAAGAACTTGCAAAAATATAATCGCTAGCAGTAGCAATAAGATAAGCTTCATCAAATCCCTTATCTCCAATATAACTTACAACTGGTTTGGAAGATTTTTTAATAAGGTTTGAAATCTCATCACTTGCAACCAAGCTTCCGCCTTTGCTGTTAATGTCTAAAACGATAGCCTTAACATTTGGATTTGAGTTAGCTTCATTCAACTCATTTTCAATTTTTGCTTTTGTAGTGTGTATGCTTGTGCTGTTTGTATCTCCATAGGTTATTGTTCCGCTTATGGAGATAACTGCTATTTCATTAGTTTCAACTGCTAAATTGCTTAAAGGCAAAATAAGAGCTACTAATAATAAGATAGCAATTATAATAAAAGCACCAATTCCTATATTGATCCAATTTCTTTTATTTTCACTCATTTTATCTCCCTTAATCAAAAGCTTAACAGTCAATTATTAATTAAATTTATAATTTAATAAAAAATTATTATTTTATAATAATTTATATTTGTTTAAATTTATATATAATTTTATATATTTAATTGTCTATATTGAATTATAGTTTTAATAAATTAATCTTAATATTAATTTTTTAATTTCAATTTCATATTGAAATCCATTTATCAATTTTAGAATTTTTTAATTTAGGTGGTTAGCTTGGCAAAAACAGTAAAGTCTCCAGGGTCTGCAACAGTTATCAATGCAATTTCAACAGGGTACGGTTCTGCATTTGGAATTGATTTGAATATTGAGTGTGAGGCTAAATTTGGTTCAAAAGGTATTGATTGTTCATCTGATTTAGGAGTAAGTCCTAATTTGATGAATATCTGTGTAAAAAAAGTTTTAAGTCATTACAATATTGGCAAAGATAAAAGTTTAGATGAACTTTTGTCTGATTTGGATTTTGGAAATGGGGAAGGAATTCAAATTAGAACTAAAACAAATTTGCCTTTAGGTTCTGGCCTTTCAAGCAGCAGTACGTTATCTAATTCTGTAGTTATGGCTACTGCATCATTGCTCTGTGAGGAATTCTTCCTAAATCCTTTAAGTGATTTTGAACTGATTAATCTTGGAATTGATGCCTCACTTGAAGCAGGAGTAACCATTACAGGTGCTTTTGATGATGCTTCCGCTTCTTTCTTTGGAGGACTTACCATTACAGATAATGGCAAAAGGCAGATATTGCATCAGGAAAAATTGCCTGAATATGATATTTTGGTCTTTATGCCTGATGAATCATCCTTAAGCGGCTCATCAGATGCTGAAAGAATGAAATTAATTTCCCCTTATGTTGAAATGGCTTTTAAAGAGGCTATGGGTGGAAACTATTTTAAAGCCTTAACATTGAATGGCCTGTTGTATGGGACTGTATTGGACTTTAACAATAATATTGCTTTAGATGCTCTTAGCGCTGGAGCTTTAGCTTCTGGATTATCTGGAACTGGATCTTCTTTTGTTGCGGTAGTTGAAGAGGATTCAATTGATGTTGTTAAGGATGCTTGGGCCAACTATGATGGAAATGTTATTGAAACAAAAGTAAATAATGAAGGTACTAAGATAATTTAAATTATGTGTAATAATCTAATATTAGTAGATTATTCCATAAGTGCTAGAATAATTTTGTCTGCACTGATTTTTCACAATAAGGCAGTTCGCTTAGATAATAGAATATTTCATCTGGATTATTCATTATATTGTGTTCATTAGTTCTTTCATAGAATATTTTCATCAATTTCTTATTTTTAGGGCTTTTAACGGAATAATTGTTTCTATAAGTTCTTCTATACTTTTCCTTTAATCCTGGAAAGCTTTCATCTAGTTTTTTATAGAAGTATTCCCTATTTCCTTCCCTTAATGTAAGACCCATTCCAAAGCAGATTATTCCCTTTACATTTGTCTCTATACAGTAATCTAAAATTTTATTAATGTTTTCTTCTGTATCATTAATATATGGAAGAATAGGACAAAGCCAAACGACTGTTGGAATATTGTTTTCATTCAGTATTCTTAATGTTTCTACTCTTTCTTTTGTTGTTGACACATTAGGCTCAATTATTTTGCATAAGTCTTCATCAGCAGTTGTTAAAGTCATTTGTATCACTGCCTTTGACTTTTCATTTATCTTTTTTATTAAATCTAAATCCCTTAATACAAGATTTGATTTGGTAATGCATGTAAATCCATGCCCATATTTATAGATTAACTCAAGGGACTCTCTCATATAATTTAGTTTTTTCTCAAGAGGAATATATGGGTCTGTCATGGATCCTGTTCCAATCATGACTTTTTCTTTCTTTCTCTTTAAGGCTGCTTTCAATAGTCTTATTCCATTTTCCTTAACTTCAATGTCTTCAAAGTCATGGTTCATGTTATAAACTTTGCTTCTTGAGTCACAGTAAATGCAGCCATGGGAACATCCTCTGTATAGGTTCATTCCATTTTTATTTGATAGTATGCTTTTTGCGTTAGTATAATGCATGGTTTCACTTTTATTGTTTGATATTTTTTCCTTAAATTTAAATTTGTTTTCATATTTAAATAAGTTTATTAGAGCATCTGAGAACTATTTTTGATAATTCATAATTGATTGGATAGACAATTTCTTATGAAATTTCTGAAAGAATTATAATCAATAATTATCTTTAAATAAGATGAAATATAAAGTATATTTATTATCAAAACTATGGAGTTATTTTTGTGGATAGGAAAGAACTAATGAGTATGTATGAAAATGAAAAAGAAGCTCAAAAAGTTCTTGAAAAGTCTAGAAAAAGAATCGATGATATTGATAATGATTTAGTTAACTTAATTAGTGAAAGAACTTCACTTGCGCGGGATATTGTCTCAGCTAAATGCTTTTTGGGAATGGATATATACGACAAATCAAGAGAAGATGAGATCCATTCTAAAGTTATTCAATTAGCCCGTAGAAAAGATATTGATGAGGATATCCTTTGCGATATTATGAAAATGCTAACAACTTTAAGTAAAATTAAACAGAAAGAAATATTGGAGGAATGATTATGGGAAATATTAGAACTTCATTTGTAAAACGTATATCAAAAGAATTAATCGAAACTCACAAAGGTAAATTTACTACTGATTTTGAAGAAAACAAAGTTTTAGTAGCAGAATACTCTACTGTAAGTACTAAACACTTAAGAAACAAAATTGCTGGTTACATTACCAGATTAGTAAGACAAGAAGCAAATCAAGCTTAATTGCTTTTTGCTTATTTCTTTTTACTTTTTTTTAATAATTTTTTTATAATAATTTTTTAATAATA
>ONYG01000169.1 GCA_900321995.1 uncultured Methanobrevibacter sp.
AAAAAAAAAAAAAAAAAAAAAAAAAAAAAAAAAAAAAAAAAAAAAAAAAAAAAAAAAAAAAAAAAAAAAAAAACAACTTTAAAAAAATAGCTAAACGACAAGGTGAATTGATGTCTACACCATCAGATATGTATGATGAATTTTCAAAAACAGTTATCTCAGAAGAAAAAATATCAAATGATGCACTTTTAGATATTTTAAAGGATTATGCAGGAACCATTTCTGTATTCGATTTGATGGAAGTCAATTCTGAGATGATAGAGGACAGCAAATATGTTCAGGACAGCTATAAAAAGAAAAGCCATGGAGTATATGCTAAATACTTTTTAGGGCGCATTAAAGAGATAAGAGATAACAAAAAACATTACACTCACATGATTGATAAGGAAGAGTTCATTGATGCTGTAGCAACTTTAAAATCCTATGAGGATGCAAATTCAATGAGCCATAAGACCAAGTTTCCATTGATTTATGCAATAGTCTCACTATACACAACTTTCATCCTTAGGGAACCTATCCACCCAGTAGGCACACCATTTCCAGGATCTCTTAAAGTGGAAATAATCAATGGAAATTACTATTGTCCAGTGAAAGATGCAAATATTGATTCACCTAATGCAGTTTGTAAAATGTGTATAGCAGAACAGTTGGATTTTTAATATCAAAAAATTAAGAAATAAAATTAAAAAAATAAAATAAAAATAATAATTTAAAAAAAATAAAATAATTTAAAAGAAAAAAATAAGAAAAATTAATAAAAATTATTTTATATTGGTTTATAAGCAATCTTATTCAATGAATTCATCAATCAATGAAAGAACTTCATCCTTTTTCTCAAAGTAAATAATATGGCCTGCATCCTTAATGACTTTCATTTTAGAGTCTTTCAATGCATCAGCTACTTTTTTTGACTCACTTGGAGGATTTAAGCCATCATATTCACCTACAAGAAGAAGAGCAGGTGCAATAACCTTATCAATATCACTCATCATATCAAATTCAGATAATGAAGCGTATGCATTCTTCCTTTGTTCATTTGTCAACTCGGTTTTTCCTCTATTTCCCTTATGATACTCTCTGATTTGTTCAAATGTAGTGTTTGGAGGATATACTCTTTTTGTAATGATTCTTCCCATGTCCACCATATCAATATTGGCATTACCTCCATTATCTTCAATAGCCTTTTCCATCATGGATATTTTTCCTTTTCCCTTTACTCCAATCAGAACTATTTTTGAAGGGATTGTAGGATACAACTCTGCAGTCCTGAGAGTGACATATGAACCCATTGACAAGCCAATGATAATTGGATCATTTAAATTAAAATGTTCTATAAGAGCCATAAGATCTTGTGAATAATCCTCAAGATTAAAGTTTTCAGGCTTATCGCTTTCTCCATGTCCACGAAGGTCAAAGCTGATTACATGATAATTGTTTTTATAATAATCAAATAATGGATTCATGATTTCCTTGCTTGCAAAAATCCCATGAATCAAAATCATGTCAGGACCACTGCCCTCTTCCTTGTATGATATGTTTATTCCATTAAGAAATACTTTAGATTCCATAAAATCTCCTCAAAAAAAACTATTTGATTTATCAATTATAAATATTATTAAAATTTCCCCAATATTAAAAACAAAATATTAAATGAGTTAAGAAATAATAAAAACAATAAAGAATAGAAAAATAGAAAAATTAAAGAAAATAGACTAGTAAAAAAATAAAAAATCTAAAAAAAGAAATAATAAAAAACTAAAAAAATAACTAAAAAAATTAAAAAAAAACTAAAATGTAAAAAAAGCTAAAAACCTAATGAATACATAGCATTAGCAATTATAGCCCTATTAAAAATGCTCATTTCCTCTTCATTAGGGTTAGAAATCATTTCAGGCAAGGCCTTAATATGCTCATAAGATTCTTTTGCCTCATCAATCTTATTGGCTCTTGCTAGGGCAATGGCCTTATTGAAATAAGGATAAAGATACTTATCATCTAATAAAATGCATTTATTGAAGCATTCCACAGCCAAATTGCAATCATCCAAGAAGAAAAATATCATTCCCTTTGCATTTAATGCAAACAAATCATCAGAATCTTCCTCTAAAATTTCCTCATTAAGCATATATGCATAGAAGAGATTATTCTTAATGAAGAGATAATGCAAGACGCCTCCTTTCTTTTGAGAGAGATCATTTGCATTTACATCAATATCCTCATAAAGAAAGATCTTAAAGAATTCCTTTTTGACTTCATCCATTAGGCCCATAACAAGATACTTGCATCTTGAATCTTTTTCTATAGCCTCTTGATAGGAATTCAATGAATCCAATACAAGATTTTTATCCTTAAATGATAATCCTCTTTCAATCAATTCCTTTGCACTATCTTTATAATCATCCAGATTAGCTTGGGATAAGTTAATTTTTAAGTCATCATAGACTTCACTTTTCATAGCTAAGACCAATTCTCTTTTATTTGGATAAGCATCTAAAATTTTATCATAATAATCCAATGATTCTTCCAAATGCATCTTTTTTCTCAATATTAATGCTTTATTTATAAGTGAAGTAAAATCTTGACTGTCATAATCATTTAAAACTAAATCAAAGCATTTTTCTGCATTATCAATATCATCATATGCATTTAAAATTGAGCCTTTAGCATTCAATGAATTTATGATTAATGAAGAATAGCCCAATTCATTAATTTCACTAGGAGTGAACCTAAAGAAATCATTTAAAAGCTCATCAAATAATTCTAATGCTTTATTTGAATCCTTATGCAATAAGTCCAATCCTTTTTGAACTCTTGAAGGAAAGTCATATGAATCAATATCTTTCTTTTCACCATCAGACATAATATCACTAATAAATAAAAGAATGTTAAGTCTAAAAAAATTTAATAAAATTAAAATAAATTTAAATAAAATTAAAATAAAAATTAAAAAAATAATAATAATAATAAAAAATTTAAAAATTTAGAAAATAAAAAAAATGCCTAAATAATTAAATTAATAATAAAATAACTAAAAAGATCAATCTAAAATTACATTAAATGCAAAGTCTTCAATTGCATCATCAACCACTTTCAAAATGGCTTGGGAAAGGTCTGGATAGTCACCGCTAATTGGAACTGGAACATTATCACAGTAGATAAGCTCAATACCAGATTCTATTGCCTCTTTTGTAACAACATCAACAGCAGCTGCCTTAAGCTCAGTGATTATGCAATCAACATCATCCTTATACTTTTCAATATCCTCCTGAAGGAGAGGCCTATTGGAAAGATGTGAACTTAATCCAACAACTTCACATTGATATGTATCCTCGAGATAGCCAGTCAAGACATCCCTAACCGCTTCAGGAGCAGTGGTAATGAACAGGACCTTCTTTCCTTTAATGTCTCCTAAAGGCTTTGGCCTAAAGACTGTAGGAATCACATCAATACCTTTTTTTATCTTATGAACAAAGTCTTCAATTTCTTTAATCTTTTCAGCACTTGCCATTGGCTCTTCACACATTGTTAAGATTACCAAATCACCTAGCATTATACGGAAAGGTCCGAAATAACTAACTATCTTCTCCATAGGCTGATTTGCACCAACCAAAACAATGGACTTGTCTGTCTTAATTGGAGGAATAGCTGCACCGCTACCTTCAAAAATAACTAATTTTGAATCTTGCTTATTTGCCTTTTTTGCAGCCTTGTCCATATTAGTGACAAATACGTCACCAGCCATTCCACCGCCGCAGCGTCTTGAGCCTATTGTTAAAACACGGCTCATTAAAGCATCTTCCCAATGGTCACTTGCTGCATGAACTCCTTTATTTGACTGTTCAAGCAAAAATTCAGGATTTATTTCAATTTCATCACCACGAACGATTTCAGGCTCTTCTGGACCTCCACGACCCATAGCCACAATACAAGGTTCATAACCATTTTTATCTATCAATCGAGCGGCATAACCTGAAACTGCAGTCTTACCAATCCTCTTTCCAGTTCCCAATATCTTAATGGAAGGCTTTTCCATTATGTCATACTGAGTCAATGGCTCAAACTTAAAGTCAGAGCCTTGATAAATGGCTCCATTTGACAAGACCACTGATGCTATTTTAAAACGTTTAGCATAATCTAAAACTGGCTCATCACTCAAATCCATTACAATTGATGCACCATACTTGTTTATAACCTTTTCAATTAACTCATAAGGAATTTGAGCCTTATCATCTCCAAAGTAAACAGGAGTGTCTAAAAGCTCACTATATGACCCTTCATCACCAGATTTAAGTTTTTCAGTCCCTCCGATAAATATTAGAGCAACAACTTCAATATGGTCCATGCTATTAATGGACCCTACAGCAGATTTAGTTACAGGAAGATAATGTTCCCCATCCACTAAACAAACAACCTTTCGAGTATTTGACATCTTTATAACCCCGCTTACATTTTTTTATTTTATATTAAATCAAAAAGTACTGAATAAAATCTGTTAAATAAATTTTTACTAATTGCCTAAGACATTTTAATCCAAAGACTTAATGCCTAAAATAATTTATCTAAAGTAATTATCTAAGACTTAATGCCTAAAATAATTAATCTAAAGCAATTATCTAAGACTTAATGCCTAAAATAATTAATCTAAAGCAATTAATCCTAAGAAATTAAAATAAATAATAAATTATATCTAATTCTATTAAATTAAAATAAATTATAAATTATATCTAATTCTATTAAATTAAAAAATTCAATTAAAAGTTATATAATAATTTAATTTATTAATATAAATTATTTTTCTTTTATGCTCAAAACCCATTTAGAACAAATCAATAATTATAATAGAGTGTAAAATTGATTTGAATTAAAAAAAATGAACAATTAATAAAATATAAACTAAAAAAATAGTAAAAGAAAAAAAAGAAAAAAGAAATAGAAAATAAGTAAAATAAAAAAATAAAAAATAAAGAATTATTTTGATTGAGCAGCTTCAGCCGCTTTTAATTCTTTTTTAGATCTCCTTACAAGATCTCTAAGAGCATTTGAAACATTTGGTGGAATAGAACCTTCTTCCTTATGTAAAATTACTTCAGATATTGTATTAGAAAGGACGAAGATTGCTTGTTTATGCTCTGCTTTTGTTCTGTGAATATGATGAGGGCTTATGTTAAGTGCAAGATACTCCTCAATATATTCATGAGCATTATTATCAGTGTCTAAATATTTTAAAACATATACTAAAAATTGATGTAATTGAATCATTTCATCTTTATACATATAATACCTTACCTATATTTTAAAATTTTTATAAAAAACAAATAATAATTATTCAATCAAATCAATCCAAACCTAAATACTTAATACATCTTAGATTAATCCAATCAAATAAAGCAATCATATTTAAAATAAAATAACAACGAATAGAATTTAATATGTAAAGAAAACCAAATATCATATTTATTTAATAAATTTAAACAATTCCATACTATTAAATATTTGATATATTGAGATTTGAACAACTAACAAAAAAACCTCATTACAATACTCAGTTTATTTGACATATCTAAATTTATTATTATTGTTATTACTATTTTAAACAAAATAATATTTAAAATTTATCATTCACTATATAAATTTTTATATTTTATTCTTTGTAGGAATTTAAATATAAATCTTTTTGTTAAATAAGTAAAACTTTAAGAAATTTGAGAATTTTTTAGTAATTTTTTTAATCTTTGATTATAGAATTCTAACAATATCTATATAAAATATGAACACTAAATTTAATAATGTATAAAAATATTCATAATAAATAATATATTGTAAATTTATGACTATTCAAAAATTAAATAGCCACTAAAATGCAAATTATGACTATTCAAAAATTAAATAGCCATGAAATTTCATATTAATTTATTAGATTTTTATTGAAGTGCTATTACAAGAGTGATAGAATGGAAATTCTAAAGTATGATGAGGAAACTGCAGACGATTTAATCAAAAGGTCACAGGCAGACATTAACCAAATTCTCAATATAGTTCAAGACATCCTAAGCGATGTTAAAGAGAATAAGGATGAGGCGGTTAAAAGGTATACTGCCAAGTTTGATAAGTGTGAATTAGAGAATCTTCAAGTTTCCCAAGAAGAAATCAAAAATGCTTATGAAAATTTAGATGCTAATCTTATAGAAGCCCTTAAGTCCGCATCAGGAAACATAAAAAAATTCCATAAGGCTCAGATTCCAGAAGAATGGTTTATGGAAGTCAAACCTGGAATCACTGCTGGGCAGATCATTAGGCCAATCAACAGTGTTGGATGTTATATTCCAGGAGGAAGGGCTGCATACCCTTCATCAATCTTAATGGAAGTGATTCCTGCTAAAATCGCAGGAGTTGAAAGAATCATATGCTGCACACCTCCAGGTGAAGACGGCAAAATATTGGATGCTATCCTAGTGGCTGCTGATTTGGCTGGAGCTGATGAAATCTATAAATGCGGCGGAGCTCAAGCTATAGCTGCAATGGCTTATGGAACCGAATCAATAGAAAAGGTTGAAAAAATTGTAGGTCCTGGAAATGTTTTCGTGACTGGCGCTAAAAAGCTTGTCTACGGTGATGTGGACATAGAATTCCCCGCAGGACCATCTGAAGTTTTAGTCCTTGCAGACAAAACTGCCATTCCAGAATATCTTGCTCATGACTTTTTATCTCAAGCAGAGCATGATCCAGAAGCTTCATGCTTTTTAGTTACTGATGATGGAAGGATAGCTGAAGAGTCTAATGAGCTTATAGAAAAATTCGCTAAAGAGGCAGTAAGAAAAGAAATCATTGAAGAATCACTGGAAAAGCATGGCCATATCATACTTTGTAACGATATGGATGAAGCTATTGACTTTACAAATAAGTATGCACCTGAACATTTAATCATATCAACTGAAGATGATAATGCAGTTCTTGATAAGATTAAAAATGCAGGATCCATATTTTTAGGAAAATACTCTCCAGTGGCTGCAGGAGATTATGGCTCTGGAACCAATCACGTTTTGCCAACTAGCGGTGGAGCTAAGATGTATTCTGGTCTTTCAACTGAGGCATTCCTTAAGAAACCTACTGTTCAAACCCTTACAAAAGAGGGAATTGCAGAACTTTCTAAAACAATCCTTCCAATAGCTGAATACGAAGGATTTTATGCTCATGCAAACTCAGTTAAGGTAAGATTAGACAAAAATGAATAATAGAGCAGTTTATAAATAGTGCATATCTAAGCAGCAATTTATAAATGATATCTAAGCAATTAGATTTTAAATTAGCTAAATTTAAGCTATTAGATTTTAAATTAGCTAAATTTAAGCTATTAGATTTTAAATTAGCTAAATTTAAGCAATTAGATTTTAAATGATTAGAAAATGATATTTATATAATTATGTTATTTAAAATGTTTTAATGATTAAATTAAAAATTTAAATAATTCTTTAATTAATATAATAAAAAATTATGAAAAAAATGAGGCGATAAAGTGGATTACTTATTACGCGATTTAAGAAGAACTCATTATTCTAAAGACGTAAACCCTGAAATCAGCGGTGAAGAAGTACTTATAATGGGTTGGGTACATGAAATTAGAGATTTAGGCGGAATCATCTTTGTTATCATCAGAGACAGAGATGGATTAGTGCAAATAACTGCACCAAGCAAAAAAGTAGATGCTGAAATATTAGAAGACTTAAGAGCACTTAGAAAAGAATCTGTAGTTGCTATTAAAGGTACTGTACAAGATGCAGGAAAAGCACCTAACGGTGTTGAAATCATTCCAAGTGAAATCACTATCTTAAACCCTGCTAAACAGCCACTTCCAATGGACCCAACTGAAAAGGTTAAAGCTGAAATCGACACAAGATTAAACTCAAGATTCCTTGACTTAAGAAAAGCTAACGTAAGTTCAATATTCAAAATAAAAGCAAACATGTTTAAAACCGTTCGTGAATACTTCTATGAACAAGGCATGATTGAAATCAACACCCCTAAACTCGTAGCATCCGCTACCGAAGGTGGAACTGAACTTTTCCCTATAACTTACTTTGAAAAGGAAGCTTTCTTAGGCCAATCCCCACAATTATACAAGCAAATGATGATGGGTGCTGGATTCGATAAAGTTTTCGAAATCGGACAAATCTTCAGAGCAGAAGAACACGATACCTTAAGACACTTAAACGAAGCAGTATCAATCGATTGTGAAATCTCCTTTGCAGACGATGTTGATGTAATGAATGTATTGGATGGCATGATTACAAGAGTGCTCCAATCCACTAAGGAAAACTGCGCAAAAGAACTTGAAATCTTAGAATACGATTTAAGCGCTATCCCAGAAGGACCATTCCCAGAAGTCAAGTATGATGATGCTGTAGACATAATCAACTCTAAAGGAATCGATATGGAATGGGGAGAAGACTTATCCAGAGAAGCTGAAAAAGCTTTAGGTGACACTCAAGAAGGTTTCTACTTCTTAACCGATTGGCCATATGCTATCAAACCATTCTATGCAATGCCATACGAAGACAGGCCAGAAATCAGCCATGCTTTCGACTTAATGTATAAAAACCTTGAAATTTCATCAGGTTCCATCAGGGTTCACCAATACGATCTTTTAGTAAAACAAATGATTGAAAGAGACTTAAACCCAGAAGGATTCGGAAGCTACTTAAAAGCGTTTGAATATGGTATGGCTCCTCACGCTGGTTGGGGTGTAGGTGCAGACAGATTAGCTATGGTTTTAACTGGTGTAGACAACATTAGAGAAACTGTTCTCTTCCCAAGAGACAGACACAGATTAACTCCTTAGTTAATTTATAAATTCAATCAATAAATAGAGATTTACTCTTTATTTATTATTTTTTCTTTTTTTAAAAAACAAATAAACTATTAAATTAAAATTATTTATTAAAATAAAATAATTTATCAAATTATTAAAATTTAAAATTAATATTAAAAAAATCAACTACAATCACTTTAGTAATAAAATTACAAAAAACTAATTCTTATTTCAGAATAATTTTAACAGATTCAAGGTAATAATATGAAAGAATATAAAATAGCAATTATAGGAGGAGGACCAGCAGGAATGATTGCTGCAATCAGAGCTGCAGAAATATTAGGCCCTAAAGCCGTGTGTATCCTCGAAAAAAATGACAGCTTAGGCAAGAAACTTCTTTTGACTGGAGGAGGTCGTTGCAATATCACCAACAGCACTCCAATCCATGACCAACTAAACTACTACAATAAAAACAAGAACTTCCTAAAGCATTCATTATACACACTTCCTCAAGAAAAGCTTCTTGAAATATTTGAAAAGAAAAACCTTGAATTTCACACAGAAGACAATAAGAGAGTATTTCCAGACAGTGAAGATGCTCATGATATACTAGACATTTTAGAGGAATACCTTGAAGAATTGGAAGTGGATATATATTTCAATTGTCCAATTAATGAAAATGATATAGAACATGAATTAAATGAGAATATGGATCCAATATTTGAAATAGAAAATGATAAGATATCATTAAATGCGTCAAAGGTTATAGTATCTACAGGAGGCATTACTTATCAAAATACAGGTTCCAGTGGAGATGGATATAGAATCGCTTCCAAGATGAATCATACAATTACAGACATTAAGCCGGGGCTTGTTTCATTTAATGTTGATGATTTCCTTCTAAAGACACTATCCGGACTTAATCTGGATGATATTGAAGTCTCATTTAAGGACAAGAAGAAAAAGATTTCAGTTAAGGGAGACGTCTTAATCAGTCACTTTGGCCTAACAGGACCTGCAATAATTGACCTAAGCAATAAGCTAATAGAGAAATCTAAATTCTCATTGCTTGATGACAGCCTAAATGAAATAGACAATATTGAGGATGCTGAATTGTTTACAAACAGAATCAGCATAGACTTTTGTCCAAGCCTTACTGAAGAGGACATAAAGAGCCAAATTACAAAGGACAGTCCAAATAATGGAAAGCTTTCAATAAAGAGTTATATGAAAAGATTCCTTCCAAATAACTTTATAGATTATTTCCTAATGAAAATAGACATCAATCCTAAAAAGACTATGGCAAACATTACCAAAAAGGACAAGAATAAGTTAGCTGAAAACCTTAAAAGACATATTATTGTAATTGATTCATTAGAAACTGACCTTGCAAAAGTGACTATTGGTGGAGTCAAGTCTAAGGAAATGGATCCTAAAACACTTGAATCAAGACTTGTGGAAGGTTTATACTTTGCAGGAGAAGTTCTTGAAGTCGCTGGACCTACTGGAGGATATAATTTACAAATAGCATTCTCTACTGGTTATTTAGCAGGTCAAGAAGCTGCTAATAGTTTTAATAACTAAAACTAAACTTTTTCTTTTTTTTTATTTTCTAAAATATAATACATATTTTAATATCTTAATATTTTAATATCTTAAACCACTCTTTTTAAAATAATATATAATATACTGAATAGCTCATATTAATAAAAATAGCAATAAAATCAATAAAAAACTAAAAATAACTCTTTTTAAAAATAGTCATAAAATCAATAAAAAAAACGCTGAAATAGACTAAATAATATAAAAAAGTAAAAAAAAGTTTATAAATTAATACAAATGAAAAAAAATAAAAAAAGTTCTTTAAAGAATTAAAAATTCTCTAAAGAATGGATAAGTTATCCAATGCTTTCCAATCCTTTTGTAGCAAGTAAACGTGTGAATGAACCTTGAGGTTGCATTACAATGTTACCTTTAGTGTATTCATCTAAAGCTGCATGTAACATAGCGTTCTTCTTGGTAGGATCTTTAGCTGCTTTTGAAATAGCTTTTACTAAAACCATTACAGCATCTGCTCTAGACATGGTTCCAGTTACACCGCCATTACCTTTATATCCAGCATAATTATCATTTTCACGTATGATATCAGTTGCACTAAGATTGGTTTCAACACCATCCACTTCAATAGGTCTGATTGAATCAAGAATATTGTCTACACCTTCGTCATAAACAAGAACCACTGCATCAGCCTCAATACCAGTATGGTAAGCTACAATCTCTTTTGCATACTGCATACCATTTTCAACACCATTATACATGGAGTCGTGAAGCAACATATTACCACTCAGTCCACCAGGAGCCGGTTGGCTAGGGTGATACATTCCACCAGGATATACAGGAGTGTAATTCTCTAAATGGCCGTTTTCTAAGCGTACTAAGTAAGCCATATCACAACCTCCACCAGGCTGTTCGTATTTATCAGCTGCTAAAACCAAGATGGTCTTATTTTCTTGTGATAAATCAGGACCGCCTACGAAGTATCCTGCAATGAGTAGCAATAATCCAAGAAGTATCACTACAAGGATTGCTATAATCAATTTTTTTGATCTTTTCATAATAATCCTCTTTCAAATAAGAATAATTTTTTAAATAAATTAATATCAGGAAAATCTGAATTTTAATTTAATGCACATTAAATAATATTTTCATACATTTTATTAATAAAACATATAAAATACATATTATTAGTCTATATATTCCTTATTACATATAAAAGTATTTGTTTTTTAAAGAATAATCCTATAAAAATTATAGGAAAATAATGATAAGGTAAAAATAATAAATTTATTAGTTAATTTGATAAAATAAACAGTTAAACAAATCTTAAACAAAATTATGAAAATAATTAGAAAAAATGTAAAATTATAAAAAAAATAGATTAAAAAGTTTATTAATGAAAAAAATAAGAAAATGAGGAAATGAGAAAATAATAAAAATAATAAACTAGATTAAATTCTAAAAAAAAATATTAATTAATCTAATTTATCAGTCCATAGACTGAATTCCTTGATTTGAGGAGGAATTCCCTGGTCTCCACATGATTCAATCCATCCGTTCTCTGAAATCATGTCTTCAGTTGTTATGGCTGAATTTACAAAGTCTATCAATCCTTGATTTCTGATTAAAACATCTCTTGGCTTTAAAGTTGAAGCCCAAATATAATAAACCTTAAAAACAGTGTCTGGATGATAGCCTCCCCCTAAATCAATAGACAAAACATCACAATGATCAATCATTTCAGTTACTTCTTGAAGAACCTCATGACGGCGAACATCCCCCATAAGATAACTGAAGTTTTCATTATGAAAAGATAACTTTTCCAATGGTTTTACAGCTTCTGGACTGTTATCAATACCTATTAGGGAACCTGTAGTCAACTTATATAAAATTACCTCACTGGTTTTTCCAACATGACATCCTAATTCAACCACATTGTCTGTTCTTTTCAGGACTTCCTTTAAGTCTCTCCTATAGACTTGCATATCATAACTTAATTTTATCATCTTTTCACCCCGAAACAATAATCAT
>ONYG01000027.1 GCA_900321995.1 uncultured Methanobrevibacter sp.
AAGAAGAACCACCAGAACCAGAAACATAAGACCCAGAACTACCAGAAGAAGAACCACCAGAAGAAGGAGAACCACCACCAGAACCAGAAACATGAGACCCAGAACTACCAGAAGAAGAACCACCAGAAGAAGGAGAACCACCACCAGAACCAGAAACATGAGAACTTGAACCGGCATCACTTGATGTTACTTCTTCTGCATACTCACTGCCGTGCCCAGGATGAGCATAAATGGCAGCTGAAGCAACAGAAAAAATAAAAATTACAGAAATCAACAATGCCAAAATTTTATATTTATTCAAAAAATCACCACATTATAATTACGAGTTTAATTAAATAGATTTAATCAGATATCAGATAAATTATTAAATCTAGTTAATCAAGCCCTATTTTTAAATAAGGAACCTATTCATTACATATAATGGAATTTATAGTAATTTATTGATTAACACAGACAATTAATCCAATTAAATGAAAAAAACTAATTCTATAATTAACACAGACAATTAATCCAATTAAATGAAAAAAAATAAAAAAAGATAAAACTCAAAGAGTTTTATCTAAAAAACTCAAGGAGTTTATCTAAAAATTTATTCTTTCTTATTACGTCTGACAAAACCTAATCCAAGTAAAATACCAATAGCTAAAACACCGACAAGAGCATATACTAAAGCATTGGAATCAGCAGATTTAGTAGCAGGAGTTTTTGAAACTTCGTAAGAACTTGCTTCACTTGGACTGTCAGCACTTGCATCCTCAGATTCAGCATCTTCACTAGGAGCAGCAGTAGCTATAGCTCCAGAAGTTCCTAAACTAGCAGAACTAGAAGATCTATGACTTGGAGTTGAACTTACACTATTAGATGGAGAATTACTGTTAGCGTTTGTGTTAGCATTAGTGTTAGCACTGTTAGCATTAGCGCCTCCATTAGAGTTAGCATTTGAACCGCTATTAGATTTGGAACCGCTATTAGAATTAGATCCATCATTAGTGCTATTTTCCATAGCCTTTAATAAATCTTCTTTAGTAACATTATCAAGGCTCTTCAAGTAAGTGATTGCATTGAAATCATCACCAGCACCTTGTTTTAACATGTTAAATTGTTCTTCATTAATCCATTTTTCACTGTCAGTTGAAACAATAGGCATTGCTTTAATGTTTGGATTCTCTACATTAGCATACATATCGATATAAGCCTTGATTTGAGCTGCACGTGCACCTTCAGAGGTACCATACATACTGGTATCAATGGTAGCCCATTTGAAGCTTACAACAGAAGCTCTACCTACTTTAAGATTATCATCCCATACAACAATTACTCCTTCTTGAGTACCTCCATCCACATATTCGGATACAGTTTCGTTTTTAGGCAATTTTTGTACATAGTAGTTACCTAAACCTGGAGATAAGTCTAATAAGTAGGTTAAACTGTCATCCTTACAGTATATGCTTGAAGCAATATATGTGTAAGATTCGTTTTCACCTAAAGGATAGGTATTTTGAATGTGGTCAGTTATAAAGAATCCTGGCTGTACACCCGGACATACATGCGCATGGTATAAGAAAGTAGACATTTGATCGAATAATGGGTGCTCATTCCATGCATTAACGATAGTTTGAATGTTAAACCAGTTTGAGTCAGGCACGAAAGTTTTTTCTATTTGTCTTAATTTAGCAGAATTGTTTAATGTTTCAAATCCGATATTAGCAACTTTTTTACCGTCAAGATCGCCAATGAAGAAATCCTTGGTGCTTGGATTATATCTTAAGTATGCTAAGTTAACCTCATCAGAGTCAGGGTAACGTACAGCAAATGCGAACCATAATGGTTTCCAAGCAGCTTGGTGAAGGTTTAATAAAGTTTGGCTGTAAAGGGTTCCGCCTAAAGCTTCATAAATACCATCACGGACAACTACAGTTTCTTGTCCATTTAAGAAAGCATAACTTGCATCAGTTAAAGCTAAAAAGTCTACATCATCTTTGTCAACATCAATACCTAATTCATCTTTAAATATAGCTTTTGCTTGATTTACTGCGTCAATACCGATTTGTTTTAATTGATCATCTGATAATTGACCATTGCCCAAATTAGCATTTTCTCTAGTAGCTTTTGGAAGGTTTAAAGATAAGATATAATCTAAATCTAAACCATGACCATCCATACCATAATCAAACGGTTCACCGTCATAACTAATGTTATTGGTGGTACCCATTAAGTAGTCAAAGTGAGATTGGTTTAATCCAGTGAATTCATATAAGATATCCACTAATTTTTCTGGGTTATTTTTAATTTGTTTAATCCACCAGGAGTTATATTTTAACTCTTCTAAGCTTCCATCTTCTGGGTTAATTCCAGTTTCTTTGGTGAAGAGCTTCTTAAGGTTGGATGAATTAAAGGTCATGATAATTAAATCACCGGTATTTCCTTGCCATCTGATGAAACCGATCATGTTTTCAGTAGCACCAGTGCTGGTGGTATTCATACCTACATAACCAGTTTTACCAATAGTATCGTCTAAGAAAAATATAGCTGCGTCATCATCAGATCCGCCAGGTACACCTAATACTTTATAGGATGTAATATCACCGAAGGATACTACCTTACCTGATGGGTCAGTTTCTTGTTTTGGAGGATAATATTTCATTAACGCTTGGATAATACTGTATCCACCTAAAGTACCCTCACAGATGTGTCCATGGAAAGCAGCTTCTTGAAGTATTTCTCTTGATACTCCAGCAGCCCAACCATTAGCCAAACTCGCGAAAGCCCAAGCATTCTCTCCAGTAACATTTTTATAGTATGCATTCCATTGTTTTTTAGTCATATCTTCAGAAATGGTTCCTAGATATGTGCATTTAGTAGAAGCATTTTGGAACACAACAGCTTTTAATTCTTTTCCTTTTTTAACTATGAAAGCAAAGTCAATTGGGTCAACTGCACTTTGACGTAACATCAATACATTGCTGTAAGCTATTTTATCGTTATAATTTAAAATAGCTTCCATAGCATCTTCACTAGTTTTATTATTTAACCTTGCTACTCCTGCAGTTGTAACGACAAGTATGTCGTCTGCCTTGTCAAAGTTCAATAATTTATCCGCAGATGCTGATACAGTTTGACCTAACTTGTAAGCTTCGGTAGCTTTTAAATCAAAGGTGACCAAGTCACTTAATTTAGCGCTGCTAATTGATTTGGATTGGCTAAGATAACCTGCAGACATAGCAGTCAAATTACAGTCCCCTGCAATTGAGCCGTCTACATTTAAAGTCCATTTTTTAGCACTAGAATCAAAGACTTTAGTAAAATTTAAAAATTTTCCATCAGCAGAAACTATATAAAAATCAGGAGTGATTTTATTAGCGTCCTTTTGATACTCATAATTAACTTTTACATTAAGTGAAGTTGAATCTGCATCAGATGAATCTTTAAGATTAGTTTTTAAGGATGCATCATTTTGATTCTTAATATCCCCAACAGAATCAGCCAAAGCAACTTCATTCAGATCAGATGACTGAATATCATCACTTATATCAGAAATGCCTCCAGATACAGAAACTTCATTCAAAGAAGAAGCGTCTATAGCATCAGCATTTTCTGCAGAAACTCCGCTTATGACAAGCATTGCAAAAGCAATAAGAGTTATTAATAAAATCATCTGTCTTTTAATATTTTTACCTCCTAAAATATTTTAATGATATTCCATTTAATCAACAATCCAATTTAGTTTAAAAAAAAGAATATCTATACTATAATAAAAAGTAATACTAATATAAAGGTAATTATTACATAACTTAGTAAAACAATCATATAAGTAATATTAAAATATTACTTATCACTACAAAAAAATTAAAAAAGTATTACAAAAAATTTTTAAAATAATATAACGGAGTTATAGATAAAAATATTAGAAAAAATAGTTATAATTCATGAAAAAAATCTAAAAAAATTACATTTTGTTCATTACTTCAATAAAAACTATTTTTAATTTATTTCCAAAAGTAATACTTTAACACTGTTATATTAAAAAAATAATAATATAAGAAATAAAAAATGCAAAAAGAAGAAAAATAAAAAAATAAAATAAAAAATAAAAAAATCCAAAGATTATAGAAAAAAGAAGAAAAATAAAAAAAGGCATTAAAAAATAATAAAAAGAAACTATGATAAAAACGAGCTCAATTAGGATGTTCCATTATGTAAAAAAAATATGGAAGCATATTACCTAAACTCTTTTCTACTATTCCAAATGTTTTTGGTTGAGCCGAATCCACTCTTTTTAAACTTATTTTTATCAAATTCATTGACTATTTTTACAAGCTCTTCAATGGATTCCTCTGCATTTTTTAAGAGTTTTCCAGAATTGTCAAAATCTATTTGGCTAAGACCTTCATAGGCATCAGGAATTTGATCTATACTTACAATCGGAATATTCAGCATATGAGCCAGGTCAACACTTGCATGCCTTGTGTGGAATCCTTCTATTTTTATTGATGGCTTATTGAAGTATGCAGCCTCTATAGTCATTCCCATTCCTGCAGCATAGATGAGTGCAGATGAAGCGTTTATATAACTTAAAAGATCAACATATTGGTCCAAAACCTTTACATTTGGAGAAATGACTGTATCTTTTACCATATTCCTATCAAATCTGTATGGAGCAATGAGAACCTTTAGGTTCAACTCTTCAACAGACCTTATTAGAGGCTCAATGTCCTGGTCCTTTAAGTCTCCTCCCAAAACCAAGAGAACAAAGTCCTTAACGCAATACTCTGCATAAATATCTTCCTTATCCTTAAGATTACCCTCGTTTATATAATCACTTAGGTACTTTACCATAGGATATCCTTTGATGTTTACTACATTTTTTAGACTGTAATTGCGCTCTAAAAACTCCTTATAATCTGCTTCTGGCACAGTCACAATATTAGCATAAGATATTACCTCAATCGGATTGTATATATCCTGCTCAATATGTATGACTGGGATTTTTAATAGATTTGCTGCCACGATGGCCTTTCTTACATCTCCTGCATTTCCTGCAGTAATAAGGAGATCTATTTTTTTGCCTCTAAGGGCATTGAATGCCTTAATAATGTCTTTTGAAATAAGATAAGCCAATTTTGCATTGGAGTTCTTCTTTTCCCCTCTTCTGCCCTCCCCAATATCATAGGTTTCGTCGCAGCATGTCTCAAGAAGTGACTTTGATGACTCACCATGGTAAAGGCCAATGATCTTATTTATTTTAAAGTTTAACTTATCCTCCTTATCAAGCTCCTTAAGCCTTGATATTAAAGGAATGATTGTTTTTGAAGGGGTTATCTCACCTGCAATAGCTATATTTTTTGATTTCATTTAAATCCTGTCCTTATAAAATCTATATTTTATTTAATTTATTAAATTACAATTCATTATGACACTATTAATTCTCAATCATAAACCCCTTATAGAAGCTAAAAGCAATTAAAATGATTCCAATCAAGTAGAAGAACCAAACCACCACATCAGTTGGTCCAGTCTCTATCCAAATAATGCTTTGTGCAAGTAATATTCCATAGAAGGCTGTAAAAATCTCTTTCTTATGCTTTTGAATGCTGTGCAATGATTTTAAAATGAATCCTATAAGAAACATTTGGACAACCATTCCTATAGCTCCAAAGTCAAGAAGTGCCGGACCGAATATTGTAGAAGTGATTGAATGGTCCCTTGCAAGTGTAGCTTGACCAACAAGAACTCTTGGATCTATATGAGTGAAGAATCCGGTAAGGGTAGAATAGAAGAGATTGCCTGCTGTTGAAAACTGATTGCGAATGGCATGCTCCAAGACATTCAATGTGAATGCTGCCCTATATGATACAAGTTCAATAGCATTCAAATGCCAATGCTGCCAGCTGATGGCCTGAACTGCAATGAATCCGATTGCAAGAAGAAGCACAACCATTGCCCCTATAATCATGATGATATACTTGAATTTTATGTTTCTTGTATAATATAAAGTAATTAATGTAGATAACACGATTGCAATTGGAGTAGTTCGATATCCTGTTAAAGCAAATAAAAGTAAGCCTAAAAATAATAAAAGATAATGGGATCGTCTATTGAATCCTGCAAGGAGTATGTTAATAAATGGAAGGAAAATTATGTAGGATAAAAGCCATATCTTTGATGCAGCCTTAGCCTTCAATGTTGCAGAGAATAATGGTATTCCTCCAAGGTGAATGATGTTTATGACTTGAAGCAAGATTCCGAATAAGACTATTGAAACTAAAACCATTTCTTTTTTAGAATAGGATTCAAATAATGAAAGCTTTTTAGGATTTCTATTAAAATCTATGCTTATATTATCTTTTAAGTAAATTTTATCTAGAAAAGAACCATCTGCTCTTAAGGTAGATGTTGTTTTTTTAGAGACTAGAAAATTGCTGAGGATGATTCCTAATGCAAAAAACAATAGTCCTAAAGCTATATAGATGAAAAGATCTGCGCTTGGACTTGGCAAATTTTTATAAAAGTACCACATAGGCAGTGCAATGGCTATGAATAGGACAACCATAAAAACGAGTATGAATGGATTGAACAAGTCTATATTTTTATTTTCTAAATTCATAAGATTCACTTAAAAGTTTGATTAATAAGATTATGTTTAATCTATTATAATAATTATTCTAAAAAAATAATTCAAAAAATTATTCTAAAATATTATTAAATAGTTAAAACCCTAAAGATTCTTAAAAAAAATAGCATGAATGAATTAAGCAAAACTAAAAAAACAAAAAATCAGTGCGAAAAGAAAGAATAAAATAATTAAGAATAAAAAAAGACTCTAAAAAAATAAAAAAAAGAAAAATAAAAAAATTTAAAATTATACTTTTTTTAAAAAAAAAGAATTGAAAAGGAATTTAATTAAAAATTCCTTAATCTCTTTTTCTTCTTAATGGACTTAATCCCAATATAGCAAGCACTAATAATAAAGCGAGTAATGGATTACCTGCTTTAATAATAGTAATCTCTTTTGTTGGAACATCTGGGACTGGAGGTTTAGGAGGAACATCCGGAACTTCTGGTACAGGAGGTTTAGGAGGTTTATCAGGAACTTCCGGAGGAGTGTCATTAGTATTGTTAAGTACTTCAGTCACATTGGATGAGTTCTTAGGACCAACTTGATCGCTTTCTACAATAACTTCATTAGTATAGTTACCTGTTAAGAAGGTATCGAAGACTACAGTGAAGCTTGCAGACTCACCAGGTTCGAGAGTTCCGTTATAATACCATTTATTACCTATATTAGACCATTTACCAGTCTCATCAACATAAGAAGTGTAAGATAAGCCCATTGGGAACTGATCGGTTACTACAACACCAGTCAAGTTATAATCGCCAGTGTTGACAACGACTATCAAGAATTCAGTTTGCTCACCGCTATATACTGTACGGTTAAGTGTGATCTTGTTGATGCCAATGTCAGGACGAACAACTTTTGTAATGTTGGATGAATTCTTAATGCCAGTTTCATTGCTTGTTACAGTTACAACATTGACAAATGTGCCTGTCTCATTGGTATCAAAGACTACAGTGAAGCTTGCAGATTCACCTGGTTTAAGTGTGCCACCATAATACCATTTATTACCCTCATTAGACCATCTGCCAGAATCATCAATAAATGAACTGTAGGACAAGCCATCAGGGAACTCATCAGTTACAACAACACCAGTCAAGTCATAATCACCAGTATTAACAACAACAATATCGAAACAGGTCTCTTCACCGCTGAATACTGTATCATTAAGTGTAATCTTATTGATTTCAATGTCTGGATTAATGACTTTAGTAATGTTAGATGAATTCTTATCACCGGTTTCGTTAGTGTGTACAGTTACAACATTGACAAATGTGCCTGATTCATTGGTATCGAAGACTACAGTGAAGCTTGCAGATTCACCTGGGGCAAGAGTGCCACCATAATACCATTTATTACCCTCATTAGACCATTTACCAGAATCATCAATAAATGAACTGTAGGATAAACCATCAGGGAACTCATCAGTTACGACTATGCCTGTCAAGTTATACTCACCAGTATTGACAACAACAATATCGAAACTGGTTTGCTCACCGCTATGGACAGTGCCATTAAGTGTAATCTTATTGATGTCAACATCAGCAACAACTACTTTGGTAGTGTTGGATGAATTCTTATCATCAGTTTCGTTACTGTGAACAGTGACAAAATTGACAAATGTGCCTGTCTTATTGGTATCAAATACAACAGTAAAGCTTGCAGACTCACCTACTTTAAGAGTACCATCATAATACCACTTATTGCCATCATTAGACCATTTACCGCTTGCATCAATGAATGAACTGTAAGACAAGCCATCAGGGAACTCATCAGTAACGACAACACCAGTCAAGTCATAATCACCAGTATTAACAACAACAATATCAAAGCTGGTTTGTTCACCACTTAAGACAGTTCCGTTAAGGGAAATCTTATTGATGTCAATGTCGCCGACAATTACTTTGGTAGTGTTTGTGCTGTTCTTGACGCCAGTCTCATTGGAGCGTACTTCAATTGTGTTATTGAAAACTCCTTCTTTTGTTGTGTTGAATATGATGACTAGGCTAGTGCTTTCGCCAATAGCTAATGATCCTGTGTAAATCCAGTTATCGCCATTGTTGAACCATCTATTACTGTCATCAATGAATCTGCTATAGACCAATCCATCAGGATATATTTCCTTAAGGCGAATGTCAGTCAATTCCTTCATTCCAGTGTTGACAACAACAATTTCAAATCCTGTTTCATATCCTTTGAATACTGTTTCATTAAGAGTGATCTTTGAAACGTCCATATCCACATTCAATGCTTCAGTGGTATTGTTAGCAGTAGTCTTATTGGTTAAATTAGAGCCTGCTTCAACAATATTTGTGAATGTTCCAGCTTTTGTTGCATTGAATATTACAGTGAATTCAGCGCTTTGGCCAACTTCAAGTGGATTGTTGTATTTGAATGTGCTTGTTGCCTCATCAAATGTCCAGACTTGGCTGTCATCCTTAAATCCAACAAATTCGAGTCCGCTTGGAATTACTTCAACCACATATACTCCAGTTAAGTTAGCAGTTCCATCATTAGTGACTGTGACGGTGAATTCAGTCAATTCTCCAACATATACTGTCTTGTTCAATGTGATCTTTGAAACAGACATCTTTGGAGTTAAGACTTTAGTTCTGTTATATGCAGTCTTGTTAGCAGTCTGATTGGATCCTGCAGTAATGGAGTTAATGAATATGCCTTCCTCTTCAGCAGTGAAGCGGATTATGAAGTCAGCATATGCTCCTGGTTCAAGTATTCCATCATAAATCCATTTATATTCCTTGTTTCCATCTTCGTCAGTTTCTACATTTAAAGTCCAATTTCCTGTCTTATTGACATAGTCATAGTATACTAAACCGTCAGGTATGTTTTCCTTGACAAATACATCAGAGAGATTGAAGTCACCTGTGTTGTTTACACGGATGATGAACTCTGTGATATTGCCTAAATAGACTGTTTCGTTTAATGCAATCTTCTCAGTTTCCATATCATAGTAGATACTGTTTGTAGTATTGTTTGCAGTCTTATTACTGGATTCATTTACTCCGACAACGACTAAGTTAGTAATGTTTGCAGCTTTTGTTACATTGAAGAACAATGTGAAGTTAACTGATCTGCCAGAATACATAGTTCCAGTATAATACCATGTATCATCACTTTCATTATAATTCCACATGGAAGCATTTTCAGCATGGTCAAAGACCAATCCATCAGGCACTAAATCCCTTACATGAATTCCACTAAGGTATAGGTAGTTATAATATCTATTATAGTAGTTATATTCATGTGTAACCACGATAGTGAATGAGACTTGGTCTCCAATTCTTGAAACAGGATTATTGCTTATCTTTCTAACGGTTAAGTTGTAAATCATACTTGCATTAGTAGCATTTTTAATGCCTGTTTCATTAGAGTGTACAATAACTTTATTTGTAACGTTACCGTAGGACGGCATTGAAGTTACATTATAGAATACTTCAAATTCACTTTCCTCAGTAGGCGCTAATGAACCGTTATAGACCCAATGGTTATTGCCTTCATAGATCCATTTAGTGGTATTGTCTACAAAGTGATCGAATACCATATAACTACCTGGAGTTTCATTTACATAAATTCCTGTCAGATTTTCCTGACCGATATTAGTGACTCTGATCTTATATGAAACCATATCGCCAACTGCAGAAATCGGATTAAGGGAAATCTTCTCAACTCTCATACCAGCCTTGATTACAGTAACGTTTGCTTGAGACCAGGTTTCATTAGTTAAGTCACTTCCAGCAACTGCAACATTATAATGGTTACCTAATTCTGTTGCTCTACAGACTATGTAGAGGGTAGATTGATAATGATTATAATCTACACTGTATGGGGTTAGAGTGCCATTCAACATGAAACGATGTGTTCCATCAGCTTGAGACAAGTGAGTCCAATTGGTATTATCCAATGTATAGAACCGTAGATATTCAAGTCCGTATGGAATGATATCATTGACATAGACTCCAGTTAAGTTGACTCCACCACGATTATATACATTAATAGCAAATGTTACCTCTTCTCCAATAGTCGCACCAGTAGTTGGGCTATCGAGACGTTTATAAACTCCCATGGAAGGCCTTACAATCTGAGTGTAGTTTGTTATACTGATAGTAGAAACATTTGTAGCATTTGCAAGCACAGTGTTGAATGCAGAATATGCAGTAGTGTTATTAAGAACTTTTAAATAAACTATTACTCCTGCTTGTTCACCTGGATATAGGGTTTGATTCAAGTAGAAAGCACCTATTTCCTTATAATTATTGGAACTGCTCCAATGTGTACCGCCTCCTCCATACCAGTTGCCTATATAAGGAGCCCATGAGAACATGTAATCCAAATTCTCCTTGTCAAAGCGGTCTATCAATGTAACATTATGTGCTTCAAGAGTTCCTGTATTTTTAACTAAAAGCAAGAATCTTACAGGAGAACCTGGAGTTACATTAGTGTCTAAAGTAATCTTTTGAACTTCAAGACGAGGCCATTTGGTTTCGACTTTCTCTTCGAATACTTTAGTGGATTTTTCATTAGAGCTTACTTGAATAACGTTAGTTATGTTCATAAGATAACTGAACTGACCGACTTGGAAGTTAATGACAAACTTACCGGTCTCATGAGGCCGTAAAGTTCTATTTAATACCCATGTCAGGTTATCCTCTGATTTAACCCATCCTTGATGTAGGTAATCATTATATGAAACATAAGTTAGCATGCTGTTAGGCATTTCAGTGACAGTAACATTATGCAATCCTACAGTACCGTTGTTATATACTGTTACGGTATAGTTTACAATGTCTCCTGCATTAACAAGTTTTTTGCTTGCATCCTTTTGAGCGCTGAAATCAGGCAATTCCATAGGTGAACAGGAATTTATAAGAATTAAATTCTGTCTGGTTGTAGGGTTTATGAAGCTATAGAATTCAAGACAATTCCATACGCCATTAATCCAGTTATTACCATTTTCAAGGTAAGTGTCAGGACTTTCTGTAAGGTTTATGATTCTTTTTATGATACGGCTATCGTTGTTGCGGTAATCAGTATCGGTAAAGACATATACATAATCCTTCAAGTTATACTCATCCTCAAGGATATTGAGATAGAAGTAAGATACCAATACCTTAAGGTAATCTCCTACATAGGATCCGTCTAAGCTGTTTCTTATAAAGTACATATCCTCCACAAGAATTCCGTCGGTTCCATTGTTTAACCAAGGTTTAGAGTTGTTCTCTTCAATGCAGTATGCCCAGTAGGTATAGTTATCGCCAAGAGTTACGCTTGCATTATTATAAAGGAAGTACATGTCATTATTGTTTAATGCAACCCTAAGAAGACTGCTTTCATCATATGCATATACATCTTCATCAATATCCAAGCCGGTATTGTTATTGACTAAGCTTGTGCCGTTATAATCATAGTTGTCCACATAAGCAATAGCTGAAGCCCTATTTGCAGTGTTTCCATCAAATGTGTTATTTTCAATTGATGAATTGATGCTTAATATAGCTCCTGCTTGATATGCAGAGTTATTGTTAAATGTGTTGTTAATGATTAGGGAATTGTTTGTTCCTATTGCACCGGCATAGAGCATTGCTGAGTTATTTTCAAAGCTATTGTTGAATATTGTATTGTTTGCTCCACCAGAGACTAATGCTCCTCCGCCATAACGTGTAGCATTGTTTCCAGTAAAGTTGTTGTTTTCAATTACGCTGTCTTTTGAATAGACTACAACAGCACCAGCACTTTGAGCAGAGTTATCTATAAAGTTATTATCCTTAATGGTCACATTTGTATTGTTATATTGATCATAACTTGACCTGTTGTAATTTTGAGGATAATCGATAAATATAGCTCCACCTATTCTAGCACTGTTATTAATAAAGTCACTGTCTGCAATGGTAGTGTTTGAAGTCTTATTAGTGAATATTGCTCCACCGAAATCAGCATAGTTGTTGATATATGTGTTGTTTACTAATTCTTTAATAGTAGAGTAGGTTCTATAATTTTCATAATAGATAGCACCACCATATTCTGCACTATTTCCATCAAAGATGTTTTCAGTTATATTTGCATAATATTTATAGTAACTGCTAAAAGTGCTGTCATAAGAAGCGAGAATTGCACCTCCCCTATTTGAAACTGTGTTGTTTACAAAACTATTATTATAGACAGTTGCATTTGAAGATATATAAAGTGTACCGTTTGTACCATTATTATCTACAAATGAGTTATTGTAAACTAAAGAGTTTCCAGTAAGGTACAATGCACCGGAAGTACCATTATTTCCAAGGAATGTATTGTTGTGTATAGTCAAATTACCAGAACCTCGAATGGCACCTGCAGATGCTAAAGCAGTGTTATTTGCAAAAGTGTTGTTTGAGATATCTATTACTCCACCTAATGCAGCTAAAGCACCACCAGAGGATCTTCCTATATTATCTGTGAAATTGTTATTTTGGATGATACCACGGGAATTATATACACTTAATGGCGCACCTTCACTATTATAGGTTTTATTATAATTATTGTTTGTAAAGTTATTGTCGACAATAGTTATATTACTGTACCTAATACTTATAGCAGAATGGTTTCCAGGACCTATATGGTCAAATGTGTTATTAACCATTGTTACATTAGCATAGTCAAACTGTATTCCAACCAAAACATTAGATACATTATTGTTCTCGAAAGTAATGTTTCTTGTCATGTTATTGCGATAATAGTATATATATAAGAGATATGCATCTTCACCAGTCATGTTTGCAAAAGTGTTATTTGCAAAATAATAATTCATTCCCGCAACATTATCACTACTGTAGAATAAACCAAAACGTTGCCAATTAACTTTATTAGGGAAGTTTAAATCCTTAAAAGTGTTATTGACAACAGTTAAATTACTATCTGCAAAATTAAATATACCATCAGTATTAAAGTTAGAGACTGTACTGTTAATTAATTCAAACGTAGAGTTTCTGAAATAACTGGTACTTGAATTACTTATATTTGAGTCCACTATGGATATGTTTGAATTATAAACTGAGAAAATTCTGCTTGTTCCATTTGTGAATGTACAATTAGTGAAAACTGCATCAGACTTATTCAAACCAATTTGATATGCTGATCTACTATCGCTAAAAATACAATTGCTTACTGAAACACCTGAAGAGCCTGTGAAATTCAACATAGGAACATATGGAGAAGTTGCACAAACAAAGTTTAATCCACTTATAGAAATATTCTGACCCATAAATTTCCAGAATACATTCCTTACATTTCCAGAGTATGTCAAATTAAATACTGGCTTAGCTCCTTCATCCGCTTTAATAATTAAATTATTTAAGCTAGTACTAATTCCTATATTACTTAAACCAGAATATACACCATCCTTAACGATAATGGTTTTGGTTCCAGTGACAGTGTTTAATCTATTTAAAGCAATTTGAATGGTTGAAACTGGATCATCAACAGTACCGGTTCCGCTTGATGTGCCGCTTGGACTTACATAAATAACTGCATCGTCATCAGCACTGAGTGCAGAAGCCATATATACAGATTTAGCCTTATTATCCTCATTGGATATAGTGGAATCTTGATATCCTGAAACAGATGATATGTAATCACTGCTTGAGTCATACTCTACATTTTGAGCACTTGAATCATCAGCACTGTAAATGGAGTTAGGACCATAGGTATTCATATTAGACTCTTCTCCATCAACATAAACAACTTCGCTGTTTACACTGTAAGAGCTGTTTCCTTCAACCACTATGTATTCTTCACTAGCTTCATCATATGCATAATAAGATCCGTCACTTGAGGCACCAGCTGAATAAACATAATTTTCATATTCATAATCATATTCATTAGTTATGTAAACCTCATTAGTGGAATAGCTGTCTTGAACAGGTTCAGAGACTTCATAAGATACTGAAGGGCCGCTTGGCTCATCATATCCTAAATCACCAGTGTCTGCAGCAGAGATAGCTGAAACAGATACGATTGCTAAAAGACATACTGACAGTATAATGATGCCTTTCTTCTTATCTATTTCTTTAGGCTCTTTGATCTTTCTTGCTTTAGATTTTCTTCTTAAACCGCTTCTTCTAGTTTCTTCATTATTGTTCATTCCTAATGGAATTATTCCAAGCAATGTTATAGATATAAATAGCAATGCTATTGGATTACCTGCCTTAATGTCAGATAAAACGCTAGGGTTATGAGGAACCAATTTAGGTTTATCCGGATTGGTTGGAATTACAGGTTTTCCAGGAATGTGTGGAACAGGAGGAGTGCGGTTGCCTGGAGGAACAACGATTTTACGGATAACCTCAGTAATGTTTGAGGAATATCTTGGTCCGACCTTATTTGTAACCACATATACTACATTAGTGTAGTTACCTGTCTTATTGGTATCAAATACCACAATGAAACTTGCAGACTCACCAGGCTTAAGAGTGCCGTTATAGTACCATTTATTGCCTTCATTAGACCATTTACCAGTTTTATCAATGAATGAACTGTAAGTCAAGCCATCAGGGAACTCATCAGTCACTACGATTTCGCTTAATTCAACTGTACCGTTATTTGTAACAACAATCATGAATCTGGTTTGATTGCCGCTGTATACAGTACGGTTAAGTGTGATTTTCTGAATTGAAATATCTGCTACAACAACTTCAGTGATGTTGCTTGTAGATTTGTTAAGGGTTTTTGAACTTTCAACAGTAACGATATTTCTGAAGGTTCCAGCCTTATTGGTGTCAAAGACCACAATAAAGCTTGCAGACTCACCTGGGTTTAAAATATCATTATAGTACCATTTATTGCCTTCATTAGACCATTTGCCAGACTCATCAATAAATGAACTGTAAGCCAAACCATCAGGGAACTTATCA
>ONYG01000164.1 GCA_900321995.1 uncultured Methanobrevibacter sp.
AGTTATTGCCTCCAATAAATTATTATTTTTATTATGTTTTTAACAATATATATAATTTTATATTTATCGAACATATTTATTTATTTATTTAAGTATTTTTTTTTAAGAATTAATTTTATCTAGATATTTATATTTAAGATTTTTTAGAATTTTTTATCTAAGGTTTTTTATTTAATTTTTTATAAGAGTTTTTTATCTAAGGTTTTTTATTTAATTTTTTATAAGAGTTTTTTATCTAAGGTTTTTTATTTAATTTTTTATAAGAATTTTTTATTCAACGTGTTTTATTTAAGATATTTTTTAAAACGAATTTTTAAAAAGTGATTTCTTTTTTTATTATTACATAAAGTTATTTATATACTTGAATTACAAATATATAAAGTAATATAAATTTTCACTAAAGCAATTTAGAAATAAGAATGACTAGTTATTCGATTTGGAAAATTATTATATATTATTAAAATTTAAGTAAAATGATTGCTTTTTTGAAATTTAGATAATTAAAAAATATATTTAAAGAAAATATTTTGAAATTAAAATTTATTAAAGACACAGTTAGAGAGAAGTGTCAAATTAAGCGATGTGAGAGTATGAGTTTAATTATTGCTTACGTAGGAAAGAAAGGATGTGTTATGGCAGGAGATAAGCGTAGAATTGCTTATTTCGGTTCTAAAGAAGAGCGTGAACTTTTAGAACAAGAAATTTACTCTGGTGATATTCGTACTGATGAAGAATTATATGCTAGAGCAGAAGAGTTGGAAATCAGTTTAAAAGTTACAGATGATGCTTGTAAAGTAAAATCTGTTGAAAATGTGGCTGTAGGTGAAGTTGCATCAAGAGGATCAATGGAAACTAAAAGAAAAAGAATTTATGGTACAACCAATGGTTTTAAAATAATAGAACTCACTGGTTCCAATATAGTCAGTTCCAATAAGGGAGATTCTTCAATCATTGTATTTGGAAATAAAACCACTAAATCTTTAGCTAATGATATGCTTCAAAAAAGATGGAAACCTAGCTTTAGCTTAAAGTATATGGGAGATATCTTTGGAGAAATCATTGAAGAAATATCTAAGAAAACTCCTTCATTAGGAAAGGACTATGATGTTGTCATTCAACAGAATAATTTGCCAAAATCTGAAGTTCAATCATATTTGGATGAAGTGATTGAAAGGGATGTAAATGTTTTGGCTAAATTCAGAGCTCAACTTAAGGAAGACTTATTAAAGCAAAATGAGACTATCCAATTGGCTTCAACAATTATTGATGAAGGTCCTGTAGGTAAGATTGATTCCATTGATGATAATTTGCTTCAAGTTAAGTTAAATCCTGACGTTAGGGCATTTGACATTAACTGGAAGCTTCTTGCTATTCCTGGCAAAAACGTTCTAATGGTTGCAGATAACTCTGACGACCTTGAAATAGGCGATGAAGTAGTTATTGAAGATGAAGTTTTATGCGTTAAAAAGAATAAGGCTATTTTGAAATGTGATATAATTTTATGCCATCTTAAATAAGTTTTTTAAATTTTAATTTGAATTAACAAATTTATTGCAGATGTTTTAAGGTTTCTTATTTAAGGTGCTAAATATGAAAATAACGTTTTTAGGTTCTGGCGGTGGAAGATTCGCCACAATAAGTCAAAAAAGAATGACTGGAGGATTCAGGATAGATAATTTTGGAGGAAAAAATTATCATGTAGATCCAGGTCCAGGAGCCCTTGTCCGTTCTTATCAATTTGGAGTTAACCCAACAAAAATAGATGGGGTTTTTGTTTCTCATTCTCATACTGACCATTATGGTGATGCAGAGATTCTTATTGAGGCTATGACTAGAGGAATGACTAAGAATAATGGAATCATTATGGGCAGCCAATCCGTATTTGAAAAGTATAAGCGTTGGGGTCCTGCTTTATCTAATTATCATAAAAGCAATTCTAAAAATTTGATTTTAGTTCCAAACAAGATTAAAAAATTCCCTTCATTTTCAATTAAGGGAACTGGAACCATTCATGGAGACCCTACAGGTGTAGGATTCCAAATGGAAGCCAATGATTTTAAAATATCCTATACTGCAGATACAAGGTATTTTGATGAGTTGGCTAAATATCATAAGGGTGCAGACATCTTGATTGGAAGTGTCTTAAGACCTGGTGAGAATTCCATTAAAGGCCATATGTGTACAGAGGATTTCATTAATCTAGTTGCAGATGTTAAGCCAAAATTAGCAATTATGACTCACTTTGGATTTAAGATGATTTCTGCTAATCCTGTTAAGGAAGCAATCAGTGTCAATAAAAGAACTGGTGTTAGGACATTGGCTGCATTTGATGGAATGCTTGTGGATATTAATGAAAAGAATCCTCAAAAGTCCCGTATGATAAGGCTTAAAGATAGATTTGCAGCTCATATGAAACAAGAAGAAGTTTATTCAAATCATTTTTCTAAGCCTAATGGTGATAAAGATAAAAAGAATAAGAATAAACATTATAATAAAAATAGTGATTTTAATAATTCTTTTGGTTCTAAATAGTATTCTTTTTATCTATTTTTTTAATTTATACTTTTTTTAGTATTTTTCTAACTTTTTTATATTTTTAACTTTTTTTAATATTTTTCTAAACATTTTTTTTACTTTTATATATTTTTCAAACTTTTTTCATATTTTTTTTTTAATTTATACTTTTTTTAATTTTTTAAATGCTTTTTTCCATATTCCTTTTTTTAAATGCCTTTTTCAATATTGGTTGGATGAATGAAGCCAGAGCGAATCATATGATCTGCTAAGACTATTGCAGTTGCTGATTCTGCCACTGCAGTAACTCTTGGGCAGATGCAGGGGTCATGTCTGCCTTTAATTTCTATTGTTGTATTTTCATTTGTACTTAAATCAATGGTTTCTTGCATTTGTGAAATTGAAGGTGTAGGTTTTACAGCAATTCTTGATATGATTGGCATTCCATTTGTCATTCCGCCAAGAATTCCTCCAGAATTATTTGTTTTGGTTTTTATTTCTTTATTTTCATCATAGAAGAATTCATCGTTTACTTCTTTTCCGGTTTTCTCAGCAACTCCAAATCCTAATCCTATTTCTACTCCTTTTACAGCATTGATATTCATTAGAACTTTAGCCAAGTCACCATCAATCTTTCCAAATACTGGTTCTCCTAGTCCTGCAGGAACTCCAAGAGCAATTGTTTCAACTACTCCACCTACAGAATTTCCTTCTTCTTTTTTTCTTAAAATTAGCTCTTCCATAAGTTTTGCAGCATTTTCATCTCCACATCTTACATTATTCCTATTGATGTTTTCTTCAAGATTATCAATATCGACTTCAGACGCTTTTATGTCTCCAATCTGTACAACATGGGAAATGATTTTTATTCCTTTTGTTTCAAGAAGTTTCTTTGCAATTGCTCCTCCAATGACATGTCCAATGGTGATTCTTCCGCTTCCACGGCCTCCTCCATTGTAGTCATAGTTTCCATATCTTTCTATCCAGCAGAAATCGCCGTGGCCAGGTCTTGGGGTGTTTTTAATAGATGAGTAATCTTTAGATTTTTGATTGGTGTTGAATACCACTCCAGTTATTGGAGTTCCATCTGTTTTCCCTTCAAATACTCCAGATAATATTTCAACTTGGTCTTGCTCTTTTCTAGGGGTTGTTAATGCACTTGTTCCTGGTTTTCGTTTGTTTAATTCAATTTGTATATCCTCTTCACTAAGTTCTAAATTAGCAGGACATCCATCAACTATGGCTCCAAGTGCTTTTCCATGGCTAGAACCAAAACTGGTAATTCTAAAGACTTTTCCAATTGTATTTGTCATTTTATCACTTTAATAAATTTGAGAATAGTTAATCTGTTTCAGTTTATCATTCTTTTGATTAATATTATTGATTTTTAAATTTTGTACTTATTTAATTATTATTTTTTCATCATATTTATTATTTTTAGATATTTTATCTATTTTTAGATTATATTTTCCTTTATTTTTATTCTTTGTAAATTGTTTCTTTAAGATAATTAATAAGTTTTAAGTAAGTTTAATTAACATATATTAAATTGATATAATTTTTATATTTGTTTTTATAAAAATTTTGAATTTTTATTAAAAGAATTTAAATTTGATTAATTAATTACAAAATTAAGTGAGTGAAAATATGGATTTTCCAAACACTAGAATGAGAAGATATAGAAAAAACTCTAAAATAAGAGATATTGTTCGTGAAACTAAATTAAATAAGGAAGATTTTATTTATCCAATTTATGTAAAAGAAGATTTAAAGGATGATGAAAAAGAACCTATTTCAACAATGCCTGGTGAATACAGATACTCATTGAATGGTGCTGTAGAATATGCAAAATCATTAGAGGCTAAAGGGTTAAAGTCTATTATTGTATTTGGTCTTCCTAATGAAGATAAAAAAGATGAAATAGCTTCTCCTGCATTTTCTCCAACTGGAATCGTTCAAAAAACTGTCCGTAAATTAAAAGCTGAGACTAATCTTGTTGTGATTACAGACGTTTGTCTTTGCCAATACACTTCTCATGGTCATTGCGGTTTATTAAAGGAAAATGATGACACTGACTTTGGATATGAAATCTTAAATGATGAGTCCTTAGAATACTTGGCTAAAACCGCTTTATCTCATGCAGAGGCAGGTGCTGATATAGTGGCTCCTTCTGATATGATGGATGGTAGGGTGGAAGCAATAAGAAGAACCCTTGATGAAGCAGGCTATTATAACACCATGATCATGTCTTATTCAGTCAAATTCGCTTCCTCTTTCTATGCTCCATTTAGGGAAGCTGCATGTTCTGCACCTTCAGCAGGAAATAGGAAATCCTATCAAATGGATCCTGCTAATGCTCGTGAAGCTATCCGTGAAGCAGAGCTTGATATTATCGAAGGAACTGACTTTTTAATGGTAAAACCAGCATTGCCTTATTTGGACATTATTAAGGCTGTTAAAGATGAATTTAATTTGCCTTTAGTCACTTATAATGTGAGCGGCGAATATTCCATGATTATGGCAGGAATAGAAAATGGCTACTTGAGAGAAGATTCAATTATGGAATCATTATTGTCCATTAAAAGGGCTGGTGCAGACTTAATCATCAGTAACTTTACTCCTTATGTCTTAGATCATTTATAAACCTGTAGGTGTTTTTATGGAAGCAAATCAAATAGCAAAATTGGCACAAATTGCATCAGCATTGGAAGTTAGCGGTTATCCAAAACCTGGAAATGTTCATAGAACTCGAAATTATGATGATATGGCATTTGAAGACTTCATAATCAGTGGAGTTGTAATCGGGGATACTATAAGAGAATTGGCTATCCATACAAAATCAATTGAAGATTTGGCTGATGCTAATTTAGGTAAATATATTTTAGATGCAGTCAGTGAAACCAATAATTGGATTGCAAACAATACTAATTTGGGAATTATGATGATGTGTGTTCCTATTGCAGCTGCAGCTTCAATAAGTAATGCTTTTGAAGAAATTCAAGAGAATGTTGGAAAACTGATGGATGCAACTACTGTTGAAGATGCCGTTAACCTATATGATGCTATCAGTTTAGCTGATGCTGGTGGAATGGGTGACCAAGAGGAATTTGATGTGATGAGTGAAAAGGCTAAAGATGAATTGAGGGAGAATAATCAAACCATGTATGATGTTTTGAAAATATCTGCTTCTTGGGATAGGTTAGCTTCAGAACTCACTTCTGCAATGCCTGTTTCTTTTGAATTAGGTTATACTACTTTCAGCGGATACTGTAATTCATCTGATGATGTTGATAAGATCAATAAGGCAACTGTTGTAACATTCATGACAATTTTATCTGAAATTCCAGACACTCTAATTTCAAGAAAGTATGGTGATGAAGTTGCTAAAGGAGTATCTGATAAAGCTAAGGAACTTTTAGCATATAAGGATAACTTTGATGAATTTACTCTAAAACTTTTAGAATTTGATGATTATTTATATGAGAATGGTTATAATCCTGGAACTACTGCGGATTTAACTGCAGCATCTATTTTTATTAGTTATTTAGCAAAAGAATTTTAATTCTTTTCTTTTTTATTTTTTATTCTTTTTTTAGTTTTTTTCAGGATATTTTCTTTAGTTTTTGTTCTTTTTTATAGTTTTTTATTCTTTTTTATTTCTATTTTAATCATTTATTGAACAATATATTCTTTTTTCTTAAATAGTTCCTAAAATTTTTATTTATCTTTTAATAAAAAAGAAATTTTTTCATAAATCTTTATTAATTAGATTAAAGATATATTATAATATTATGAAATAATACTTATTCAATAATATATAAAAATCACTTGGTGTTTAGATGAGTGAAGATATAAATAAAATCATTAATGAATTACATATTTATGAAAAGAAATTACTTAAAGAGTTAGAAAAGAACGAAGATGCTAAGCCTGAAGAAATAGCTGAAAGCACTGGCTTAAACATTAAATCTGTTATGAGTGCAGCAGGTTCTCTCGCTTCAAAAGATATTATTGAAGTGGAAAAAGATGTTGAAGAAAAGTTTTCTTTAACCGAAAACGGTAAAAAGTATGCAAAAATCGGTCTTCCTGAAAGAAGAATTTTAAATGAACTTAAAGAGAAAAAAGAACTTGCTATGAAAGACTTGGCTAAGATTGATAATATTGATAAGAAAGAGGTCAATATTTCTATTGGTTGGTTAGTTCGTAAAAATTGGGCTAAAATCGATAAGGG
>ONYG01000044.1 GCA_900321995.1 uncultured Methanobrevibacter sp.
AAATTGATTTCAAGCCAGATGAAGACAAGTTCGAAGAGCAATTAAGAGAAACTGTAAAATGGTTTAGAACTCAAATGGAATAAATAAGATAAGATAAGATAAAATAAAATAGGATAAGTAAAATAAGATAAAATAAAATAACAATAATATTTACTTGATTTAGGTGTTTCTATGAAAATAGAAGTATTGGATACAACATTAAGGGATGGAGAACAGACTCCTGGAATTTCACTAAATTCTACAAAAAAATTAAGAATAGCTACAAAATTAGATGAAATTGGAGTGAATTCCATCGAAGCAGGATCAGCAATTACATCTGATGGCGAAAGGGAAGCCATTAAGGAAATCACATCCCAAGGACTTAACGCTGAAATCGTAAGCTTTTCAAGAACCTTAATCAAGGATGTTGACTACTGTCTGGAATGTGATGTTGATGCAGTAAACATTGTAGTTCCAACTTCAGACTTACACTTAAAATACAAACTAAAGAAAAGCCAGGATGAAATGCTTAATGATGCAGTTAAAGTAACCGAATATGCTAAAGACCATGGTTTAGTGGTTGAATTGGCTGCAGAGGATTCAACAAGAACTGACATTGAGTATTTAAGAAGAATATTCAAGGCTACAATAGATGCAGGAGCAGATAGAATATGCCCTTGTGATACATTAGGAATACTCACACCATTAAAATCATTTAACTTCTTCAAAAGTCTTACTGACTTAGGAGTTCCTATCAGTGCACATTGCCATAATGACTTTGGCCTTGCAGTGGCTAATACATTATCTGCAATTGATGGAGGAGCCAGACGTTTCCATGGAACCATTAATGGAATAGGGGAAAGGGCTGGAAATGCTGCACTTGAAGAGGTTGTAGTTTCCCTTGACACATTATACAAAGACGAAAACAACAACAAGAAATACATTACAGACATTCAAATCGACCAGCTTTATAAAACTTCCAAACTGGTTTCAAGATTAAGCAATGCTTACCTTGCCCCAAACAAACCGATTGTAGGTGAAAATGCATTTGCACATGAATCAGGAATTCATGCAGATGGAGTGATAAAGAATAGCGCAACTTATGAGCCTATCACACCAGAATTAGTAGGCCATAGGAGAAGGTTTGTAATTGGAAAGCATGTAGGCACAAAAGGATTAGACAATAGATTAAAGGAGTTAGGAATTACTGTAGAAAAAGAGAATTTGAATGAAATTTTCCATAAGGTCAAAGACCTTGGAGATAAAGGAAAGACAGTTACTGACACTGATTTGGAAGCTATTGCAGAGCATGTCTTAAATATTGAACAGGAAAAGAAGATCAAGCTTGATGAAGTGACTATCGTTTCAGGCAATAAAATCAGACCAACAGCATCAATAAAAATGGATATTGAAGATAAGGAAATTATTGAAGCTGATGTAGGTATCGGTCCTGTAGATGCAGCCATCAATGCAGTCAACAAAGGAATAAAGAACTATGCAAACGTTAAGTTGGAAGAATACCATGTAGATGCAGTCACTGGCGGTACAGATGCTCTTATTGAAGTAATCATCAAGCTTAGCAGTGATGACAAGATCATATCTGCAAGAGCTACAGAGCCAGACATTATTAATGCAAGTGTAGAAGCCTACATTGATGGTGTAAACAGATTATTAGAGAGAAAATAGATTATAAATTAAATAATCCTCTATTATCTATAATTATTATCAAGTAAATTAATAAAAAAATTTTCTTTTATTAGAGAATATAAATCTATTGAAATAAAAACTATTTTTAGAGAGATTCTATGACAAAATACAATGAAGAATTAGCTAAACTAGACAATGTCGAAATATTAGGTTTTAAAGGAACCATTGAAAGCATTCCAAAAACATTAGACAAAATAGATAATATCAGAAATACCTGCTGTGATGTTGGAATAATTCAACTGATGAATGCAGATGCAATTGCAGGAGCAGATCACCTTAAGCAAGGAATAATACATGCAATGAATGCTTTTGATAGGAAAGAAAACTTGGCTAATGACTTAGGAATTGAGATACTGCTTAGAACATCTGCACAAAGACAAATCTCAAAGGCCTTCAAGATACTTGGATTGAAGGAGGGCCAGATGAATATAGCAGTTGTAATGATTGATTGTCCAGATTACTTTATCGATGAATTATCTAATATGTTCACAAGAGACGATAGTGTTTTAGAAGCTGAAGAATCAAAATTAATGAAGATATATGAAATTCCTGAAAAAGAATTAAAGACCATTGATATAAAAGACATATTAATTGACAAAACCAGCAAATTAATAATTGACCAATAACAAATCAAATTAAAAATTAACAGAAAAAAAGCTAAAAATATCTGAGAATAACTAAAATCTAGAAAAAATAGATTGAATTTAAATTAAAATAAAAAATAATAAAAAAATAAGGAAATAAAAAAATAAAGAAGAATTAAAGTGCAAAGTACTTAAATAATGAAAAAAACTTTTTTTAAAATTATTTATAGAAAAATTAATTTAATAAATGTTAAAAATCACATTCAAAAAATTAATTCTTTTTTCTTTTTCCAGCAAATCCTATTAAGAACACCAAAACAACGAATGCCAATACAGCAAAATATCTTATGTCAGTTGATTTGCTTGCACTTGGATTATCTTCAAATATTTCAACCATTTTATTGGTGTTTGCCTTTGGAGATACGAAAGTAGAATTCTCATTTTTATTAAAAGCATTATTATTAGTTGAATTTGAATTAGAATTATGATTCAATAAAGATAAACCATTTGAACTGTTTAAGTTAAGATTATTCTGCTCTTCATTAGAGTTTGACTTGTTATTATTGAATATTAAACCGTGACTACTATTTCTTGTATCTGAATCTGTTTTTGGATTATCATTTGAACTTTTTCTACCATAATAATCATCTAAAACATCAGTATATCTATCTAATAAACCCCAGTTTAACTTATCATAAAGAACAGTTATTCTTTTAGTGCTGCTTGGATGAATCCTATTTGAAACATTATTTGGGTCCACCACATCGCTGTCTGTTGGATCTTCATCTCCCCAATCATTGTTATTGAAATTAGGGAATAATAGATTGGTTGCATTCCATTTAACAAATATCTCCTTTCCTAATGGTGAAGAATTATTTGTTATGATATTGTTATTTACATTTATAACTGTCACAGCATCAAACATAGGCTGTTGAATATAGAATGAACCTCCAGTGGAACCTCCAGAATTATTTGCAATAATTGAATTTGTAAGGTTTAAGCTTCCTGAAACCATTACTGCACCACCATTTGTTCCAGCAGTGTTATTCATGAATATGCAGCGATCAATGCTGGAATTTCCAGCCCAACTATAATATGCCCCTGCCCATTCATCAGCATGATTTTCTAAAAATATGCAGTCCTGAACATTACCATAACCAAAGATACTTACACGAATAGCTCCGCCGTCCCGTACAGCAGAGTTATTGATAAATACAGAATTATAAATATCAGAAACTGCATAGCAAGTTGTAACAGCACCGCCATCATGATCTGCATGGTTTCCAACAAATAATGAATTGTTTACAAATAAGTAACTCCTGTTAGTTTCATTTCCATAATTGGAGATAGCACCACCATTTGTATTATTTAAAGCCGTATTATTTATGAATATGCAATTATCAACAAAAGCATTTCCTGTTTCTATACAGATTCCGCCGCCAAAATTATCTGTTAAACCATTTATTATGGTTAAATTGTAAAATCGAGCGGTAATGCCTATATCATTTATTAGAAAAACACTTCCTAATTGCTCCCCATCAATAATGACTTCTCTTGGATTAGCATTTCCTTGAATTGTTATATTCTTTGTTAGATTTACAGAGTGAATCTTATAAGTTCCCTTTTCTATCAATATTGTTTCATTATCCTCTGCATTAATAATCCTATCATACAATTCCTGTGATACCTTATCTGAAGCATGACTGTTAATCTCTTCATCTTTCAGTAATTTTTCACTTGAATCCTTTAGGATAGAATTATCATCATAATAAGCAACATTAATATTATTAGAACAATGGTTAACATCAACACCATATGAATTATAGTTAATATCCTCTGCACAAACCGAAGGAATTGCCATTAAAATAATCAATAAAAAAGCAAAAAATGATAATTTTTTAATATTTTTCTTGATAATGCACCTCCTATAATTATTTGAATAAATTAAATTTAGTTTATTTAAAAACTTATAAATTATCTTTATATTTTAACAATATATAATCTTTTTCATATCAATGTAAAATTATTTTATTATAACAAAAGAAAGGAAAATATCAAAATAGATCATAACTGGAAAAATAAAAAAAATAAAAAATAAAATAAGAAAAAAGTAAGTTAAATTAACTTATTATAAAAAATAAAATAAGAAAACAGAATATTTTAGGATAATAAATTAAGTAATAGTTTTTAAGCCAAATCATCATATTGCTTTATGATATTGACAATCTCATTAAGATTTTCTTCATTTAAACAATCTAAATCAAGATTTTTAATCTCAATAGCCAC
>ONYG01000163.1 GCA_900321995.1 uncultured Methanobrevibacter sp.
ATTTTATTTTATTTTATTTTATTATACTGATTTTTTTATTATAGTGATTTTAAAAAAAAGATTCAAAAACTTATTTTCATCAGTATCATATTTTGTAAAAAAACCCTGTTTAATTATTACAATAATGTACAAATATGTACTACAAAGATTTAAATAGTACATTAAATATAATATTAGTACAGAATGAATAGACATTCTAAAACTTATATTTATACAGATTATTAAAACATGAAAGTGATAAAATGCAATACAGAATTGATTTAACTAATGATGAAGTACCAACCAAATGGTATAATATTAACGCTGATTTACCTGTTGAACTTCCTGCTCCTAAAAACAGTGAAGGAAGAGACCAAATAAGCACATTACCTGATATTTTTGTAAACGAATGTCTTAACCAAGAGTTCTCTACTGAAAGATATATCAAAATACCAAGTAAAGTAAGAGAGCTCTACCAAAGATTAGGACGGCCAACTCCATTATGTCGGGCCAGAGGCCTTGAAGAAAAGCTGAATACTCCTGCAAAGATCTATTATAAAAGAGAAGATACATCCCCTACAGGTAGTCACAAGCTAAACAGTGCAATTGCACAGGCTTATTACGCTAAAGAAGAGGGAATAGAAAGAATTACCACTGAAACCGGTGCAGGACAATGGGGTACTGCTTTATCCCTTGCAGCATCAATGATGGATATCGAATGTACTGTCTATATGGTAAGGGTTTCATATGACCAAAAGCCATTCAGGAAAACCATTATGCAACTATATGACGGACAAGTCTACGCTTCTCCAAGTAACCATACTGAAGTTGGTAGAAAAGTTCTTGAAGAAACTCCAGACACTCCAGGGTCACTTGGAATAGCTATTTCTGAAGCAGTGGAAGATGCTATGACTGATGATAAGGTAAAATACACCCTTGGTAGTGTATTAAACCATGTAATCTTACACCAAACAACAATCGGTCAGGAACTTAAAGTCCAACTTGAAAAAGTTGAAGAAGAGCCTGATACAATGATTGCTTGTGTAGGTGGAGGAAGTAACTTCGGAGGTTCATTATTCCCATTCATTAAAGATAAGATCCAAGGAAACAGTGACACTGACTTCATAGCTGTAGAACCTTCTGCTTGTCCTACCTTAACAGAAGGAGAGTACAGATACGACTTTGGTGATAATGTAGGTTTCACTCCTCTTTTAAAGATGTTTACATTAGGCCACGACTTTGTTGCACCTTCTGTACATGCAGGAGGACTTAGATACCACGGTATGAACACTCAAGTATCCTTACTTAAAAACGAAGGTTATATTAGACCTGTTACAGCTCATCAAAGAGATGTATTTGCAGCAGGAAAAATGTTTGCAATGTGCGAAGGAGTCATTCCAGCACCAGAAACAAACCATGCAATTAAGGCTGCAATCGATGAGGCTAAAAAATGTAAAGAAACTGGTGAAGAGAAAACTATTGTTGTTAACTTCTCCGGTCATGGTTTAATGGACTTTAAAGGATATGCAAGTTATATGGATGGATCTATGGAAAATTCTAAATAGATTCTCCTTTTAATTTCACTTCCTATTTTATTTTTTGCTACTCTTTCGATAGGGAAGAGTAGTATTTTTTTTCGCTTTTCAACTCTTTTTAATCTTATTTTCAATAAAAATTTCCTTTAAGAATATTGGCATAAGTATAAATTTTTTTTAATTATTAGTTATAACTTATAAGTTAGAAGTTATAAGTTATAAGTAAAAAGTAATAAGTTATAAAATATAAGAAATAACTTAAAAGAAATAATTTATAAGATATAAGAAATAAGTTAAAATTTAAAACTTATAAAGTATAAAGAATAAGATATAACTTAAAACTTATATAGTATAAGGTATAAATTATAATATATAAGAAATAAGTTTTAAGATATAAGATATAAGTTTTAAGAAATAAGTTCAAACTAATAACTTATGAATTATAAATTTTAAGAAATAAGTTTGAACTGATAAGTTATGAATTATAATTTTTAAGAAATAACTTTGAACTGATAAGTTATGTATTTTAAGGTTTAAGAAATAACTTGAAACTAACTATGAATAATAAATTTAAAAAATTGATCAAATTTATATCTTATAAGTATTTACACTAACCACTTATTTTTAAAAAAAAAAATATAGAAGGAGAATACCATGGGAGAAACAATAGCTGTAATGAATCAGAAAGGCGGATGTGGAAAGACAACAACTGTAGTAAACCTAGCAACCTCACTTGCTGCAATGGGTAAGGCAGTACTTGTTGTAGACATGGATCCACAAGCAAATGCTACAACTAGCTTTGGAATAAACAAGACAGAAATTAAAAAAACAGTATACACAGCTTTAGTAAATGAATGCAGTGTGCAAAAGGCAACTATTCCAACCAGAATAGAAAATCTCTTTATCTTGCCAAGCAATATCGACCTAAGCGGCATAGAAATCGAATTAAGCAAGGAAGAAAACTATCACATAGCATTAAAAAACTTGCTAGAACCAATAAAAGGTATTTTTGATTACATAATTATTGATTTGCCACCATCTCTTGGAATAATTACAATCAACTCACTCATAGCAGCAGACAGTGTATTGATACCTATTCAAGCTGAGTACTTTGCACTTGAAGGATTAGCAGACCTAATGAATACAATAAGTCTTGTTGAAGATAGGTTAAGAAGCCCTACTCCAATTAAGGGAATACTCTTAACTTTATATGATTCAAGAACAAGATTAGGAAGAGAAGTTTACAGCGAGCTTAAGAAATACTTCCAAGATAAGGAATACATCTTCAAAACAGTAATTCCAAGAAACATACGTTTAGCAGAAGCTCCAAGTTATGGAAAGCCATGCATAGCATATGACCCAGAAAGCAAAGGATCAATAGCTTATCTTAAATTGGCTAAAGAGCTTTTAAAATTAGATGGAGAATAAGGTTATAAAAAGAAAATAATGATTATATAAATAATTTTATTAAATTTATCAAAAAAGGTGAAAAGGGATTAATATGGCAAAAAAACAAAATTCAGGATTAGGCAGAGGTTTAGATTCATTAATACCTAAAATTGATGATATCGAAACCGATGTAGATGAAGGGGTAAGCTTAGAAGATTTATTAAAAAAATCAGAAGAGCAAACTGAAGAAGAAATAGAAGAACCGAAAGTAGAAGAAAAAGAAGAAAAAACAGTTGAAATAGCTGAAGAAGACATTGAAGAAGAAGATAAAGAAAAAGAAGAAGAAAAAGAAGATGAAGTCGAAACAGTTAAAGAAGAAGAATCATCTGCAATTATAAAAGATAGTGATGAAGAAAGTTCTGAATATACTAACATTTTCAATAATGATGATGAAAAGTCTGAAGAAAATGATAGTGAAGAAATCAGCACAGAAATTAGTAATAAAAATATTGAAAATACAGTTGATTTAAAAGAAGAAACTGAAGAACCTATAAAAAATATTGAAGCTAAAACTAAAATAGATGAAGTGCCAAGTCTTCTTAGTGAAAAAGAGGAAAGATTGGTAGATGAAGTCATTGAAACTGTAGAAAATAATCCAAGAATAACATTATGGTCAGCAAGATCTGCAGCTGTGCTTCGTTATCTTAGAAAGACTGAACCAGAATTCAGCATAAGCAGTGAAGCAAGTGAGCTAATAGATAAGGCAATAGCTGAAAAATATCCAGAAATTTGGACATTATTTAATCATTTATAAAAAAATTAATATATTTTTTAAAAAAAATACTATTATATTTACATTTAATTAAAAGTAATGAATGTAGAACTAAAAATTACATTTATTTAAAAGTAATGAATGTAGAACTAAAAATAATGTCATAAGGAGAAATATAATGAAATTAGGATTTTCTTTGCTTTCATTGTTTATGAAAGAAGTAGACGAGATGTTGGATATAGCGGTTGAAAAAGGATTTGACAGTGTTGAACTGCTCTGTGAAGGACCATATAGACAGGATGAATTACTAGGAAAAAAGGAAATAACAGACATATTTCTCTCATATGACTTAGACATTTATATGCATGCTGTAAATGTCGATATAAATCTTGCAAGCCTAAATCCAGGAATTCGTCGTGAATCTGTAAAGCAGACAAAGGGATGTTTAGACCTTGCAGATGAAATAGGCGCTATAGGTGTTACAGCACATCCTGGAAAGATAGGAAGGCCAGAACCATATTTAAGAGAGATGGCACTAGAGTTTTTAACCGAATCAACCCACGAGCTTGTTGCATATGCAGAGGATAAGGAAGCGAAAATTTCAATAGAAAATATGCCTGAACGTTTTTCTTATCTAGGAAACCGTGCATATGAACTGGAAAATCTTACTAATGAAACCGGATGTTCTATCACTATTGATTTAGGCCATGTAAATACATGCAAAGACCAAGAGAGTTTCTTTAAAATCCCTAATATACTTTATAACCATATTAATGATAACGATGGAATAAAAGATAAGCATCAGGCAATCGGTGATGGAACTTTAGACTTAAATCTTTTAAAATATGTTAAACATGGAATAATTGAACTAAACAATTTCGATAATGTAATGAAAAGCAAAAAAGTTATTGAAGATTTTTTAGCACAAAATTAGAATTGAATTAGAAAATCTAATGAATAAGAAAAAAGAAGAGTGCCATTTCAAGTGTAAAAATAAGATTGTGTAAAAAAACAGTAATAAAAATTTTGGTCAAGGTTTTTTAAGCCGAAGGCTTAAAAAAGCTTGAGCTAGAAATCAATTTCCAAAACTTGAGATATCTCTTCTATTACAAAGTCAGCATATCCCTTAAGCTTATCTGGAAAATCACCATCTTTTTGTTCTGTAGTAAGAACCGCCTTATCAGCTTGTTCAAAAGCCAAAATATCATTAGGGCCATCACCAACCATCATGACTTTATAGCCTTCGTTCTGAAGGCTTTCAACAATTTCAGCCTTTTTATGAGTGCTTGCAGTTGCAAATGCATGATCCTCTGGAATTCCAGTAAGGTCTGCAAGCCTTTTGATTGCACCAGACCTATCACCTGAAGCTATGAATACATCTATTCCACTCTCTTGAAGATTGGAAATGGTGTCCTTGACTCCGCTAAACAGCTGACCTGCAGAAGTGATGGTATATGAAATCCTCTCTTCAGCAATGTCTATAATAACAGCAGAGCCATTGCACAATTCCATATGAGGAACATTTTCCTTTAGAAGTGGAAAAGTGTCTGTAATATCCTTAATTATTGCAGAATCCTTTTGAAGTATCCTTTTTATTTCTTCCTTAGTGACATCTGTTGAATAATAGCTTATGTCAAAATCAATATTGTTTTCAATTATATAATCGCTGATTAAGGTATTTGGATCTAAATCCTTAAGCCTATTGGTGTTGAATTGAAGCACAACAAGAGCTGCATTTAAACAACTGTCTATAAGGTCTAAAGAGTTTATATGGGTGATTAATTCACCTGTAGATACATCTTTAATTACTCTATATCTTTCAATTAATGTTCCAGAGTTGTCAAATACAATAGCTTTTCGAGTCATTTGAATCATCCTTGTAAAAAATTCATTTTAACGAATATTAGTCAAGAAATACTTAAAAAATTTTTATAAAGATTTTATAATCATCAACAATTAATAAAACACAATTAATAATAATTTAAAATTATTAATATTTAAATTTTAAAAAATATATTATAAAATAGATAAGAAATTAAAATAAAATTAAGCTAAAAAATTAAGCAAAAAATATTAAAAAAGTCAAAACCTTATCGAATGTGATTATATGCTACTTAAAGAACCTTTGCAAATTAAGAATAAAACTCTTCAAAATAGAATAGTCATGCCTCCTATGGCAAGGGAGTGCAGTGAAGATGGAAAAGTTCCAGAAGATCTCATAGACTATTATAAGCAAAGGGCTAATTCTACAGGCCTTATAATAGTGGAACATGAATATGTATCTGAAGAAGGCAGGGCAAGCCCTAAGCAACTCTCTTTTGCAGATGACAGTGTGATTGATAGCTATAGATTATTAACAGAAGCGGTTCACAGTGAAGGCTCTTGCATCATAGCCCAAATAAATCATGCCGGAAAGGAAGCGAAATCATATAATAAGTTTGACATAAACACAATGTCTAATAATGACATCGAACATGTAAAGAATGCATTTATTGATGCTGCTAAACGGACAGAGAATGCCGGATTTGATGGTGTAGAGATACATGCAGCTCATGGATACTTTTTAAGCCAAACATATTCACCATATACCAACAAAAGAACTGATGAATATGGAGGAAGTCTTGAAAATCGTTTAAGATTGACCAATGAAATAATTAAAGGAGTTCGAGAGGCTGTTAGTGAGGACTATATAATAGCCATAAGATTTGGAGCATATGATTATATGGAAGGCGGATCAAAGATGGAAGACATTCCATTTGCAGTAAAATCATTTGAAGATAGTGGAGCAGACTTGATTGACATAAGCGGCGGTCTTTGCAGATATTCAAACCCAAATTCTAAAGATCCAGGATGGTTTAAGGAGCTGAGCAAAATAGCTAAGGACTCTTCTGATGTGCCTATCATTCTAACTGGAGGCGTAAAGAAGGCACGTGATGCTGAAAGACTTCTAAAAGAAGAAACATGTGACTTGATTGGAATTGGAAGAGCTATGCTTATGGATGCTGAATGGTCTAGGAAAGCATTAGAAAAGCTTGAAAACATTCAAGATTAATAATTAGAATGTTACATAATACAGACATATGAACTATAGAAAGAAGAAATTATCGAAGGTGATTTGATGGATAAGAAGTACAAAATGAGATTGATCGTTATGATTATTGCATTAATACTTTCATTAAGTCTGGTCCTATTTGTTGGAACTATAAAAGATACAGATAGCAGAGTGACAAGCATCACCTTTGACAATACAATAGTCATGGAAGGAAGCAGCATTGTAGGCCATTTGGTAGACAGGAATGGCAATGGAATAGCTAATAAGCTTATTACATATCATAAGCCAGGATATGAAATGGGAACTTTAGTTACAGCAAAAACCGATGAAAATGGTACTTTCATTATAAAAAATGTAGAATATTTATCTGATGCAGGTGAAGACAACTATTATGGTGATTTTTACTTTGCAGGAGATGATAAATATGAGGCCTGCAATTATAAAGCCAACATAACAATAAGTGAGTATAGGCCATGCACTGATTAAATATGATTTTTATGAGTTTATCATATTTTCAAACTTATTTTTTAAAATTTACCAAATAATTAATCAAAATAAAACTCCTATTATTTAACTAATTTTTTTTAAATTTACCAAATATTATTTAAAATAAATCTTCTATTTTTAAACTTATTTTTTAAAATTTACCAAATATTATTTAAAATATGAAAAATATAATTATATTATTATATAAAAAATGTGTATTTTAAATAATTTTAAAACTGTTTTTTATAATGTCATAAATCTAGAACTCAAAATATTAAGAGATTTAGAGAATTACAATTACATAATTATTTAATATTCGAAAAAAAGGTGTTTTAATGAATATCCTTGAAAAATTAAATGCTATTAAAAATCAAGAAATTACTGCAAAGGAAAATGTTGAAGCTTATATAAAAGTTATCGAAGAGAAAAACGAAGATATTAACGCTTTTCTTGAAATAAATAAAGAAGAAGCAATCGCTAAAGCTGAAGAAATCGATGCAAAAATCAAGGCTGGCGAAGAGGTTGGAGCTCTTGCTGGATTGGTATTTGGTATTAAGGCTAACATCAATGTGGAAGACTTCATTATCTCTGCTGCAAGTAAAACATTAGAAGACTATATCGGAAGCTATGATGCAACTGTCGTAAAGCTTATCAAGGCTGAAGACGGAATCATCATCGGAATCAACAATATGGACGAGTTTGCAGCAGGAAGTTCTACTGAAACCTCATACTATGGAGCTGTAAATAACCCTGCAGCACCTGGAAGAATCCCTGGTGGTTCCAGTGGAGGTAGCGCTGCAGCAGCTGCAGCTGGCATGTGTGACATTGCAATAGGTTCAGACACTGGTGGATCCATCAGAAACCCATCCTCCCACTGTGGAGTATACGGTATGAAACCTACATATGGTGCAGTATCAAGACAAGGATTGCTTGACTTATCAATGAGTCTAGACCAAATTGGTCCTATGGCTCGTGATGTTACCGGTATTACCCTTGCATTAGATACAATCGTTGCATATGACAAGACAGAATGTACCACCTTAGATTGGGATTCTCCTAACTTTACTGAAATAGCTCAATCTGTAAAAGGCCAAGAAAAACCTTTAGAAGGCATGAAAATAGCTACCTGTAAAGAGTTTAAGGAAGTAACCAATGATGAGATAAATGCAATCATCGATGAGTCTGTAGCAAAACTCGAATCATTAGGTGCTGAAGTTGTTGAACTTAGCTTTGACCACATTGACATTTGTTTACCTACATACTATCTCATTAACTATGTAGAATTCTTCTCTGCAACCAGAAAATACGATGGAAGAAAATACGGTTCCAGAATTGAAGAGGTATGTGGTGGAGAAGTTCTTAGAAGAATTCAAATGGGTTCATACATTTCACAAAAGGAATTCAGTGGAAAATACTATCAAAAAGCACTTCAAGCAAGATCCCTCATTAGAAACGAAATCAATGAAATGCTTGAAGGCGTTGACTTGATTGTAGGTCCTACCGTACCTAAATTACCACATAAGCTTGGTGAAGAGTTAGAGCCTATGGAAATGTATGCATACGACGTATTAACTGTAATCGCTAACTTAGCAGGTATTCCAGCAGCAAGCCTAAAAGCAGGTGAAGTGGATGGCATTCCTGTAGGATTACAATTACAAGCTAAACCTTTAGACGATGGAAAAATCGTAAAGGCTATGGCTGCATTTGAGTATGCTGAATAAAACCATTAAAATTCAATTCAATAATAGTTAAAAACTATTATTTTCTTTTTTTATTTATTTTTAACAAATTTTAAATCTACTATTTTTATATTGCCTTAAGGGAGACTTAACATGAGTGAAAATCAAAATTCATCTAAAAGAAACAGAAGCAGAAACAACAATAAGAATAATCAAAGACTTAAAAAGGAAATAGATGAATTAAAA
>ONYG01000028.1 GCA_900321995.1 uncultured Methanobrevibacter sp.
ACATCATTTACAAAAAAGTATAAGATACATGCTAAAAAGTGAATTGACAAAAAGATAAGGGCTAATTTTTTCCAGTCCTTCTTTTCTAAAGCATTTGCAGAATATATTCTTGAGCAAAGCCCTCCAAATACATATATTCCAGATACAAGGCCTGCTATAGTTGCAGAAGATCCCATAGAACTGGCATATTCAGTAACTGTAGACATCAATGCATACATTACAATGGCTGTAAATAATAATGCTCCAAAAATAAGAAAGAAAGATTTTGTAAATATCTTATCTTCATTGTTATATTCTTGTTCTGCAATATTCATTTTTTTCACTTTTTATCATTTAAAATAGTTTAACTAAATAATAATAGTTTTTTTAATAATATAAATATTGTTAAATTAATTTAAAAGACAGAAATACAAAATAAAAATAATTTAAAATTAAGAAAAAATAGGTATTAAAAATTAAAAAAAAATAATAAAAAAAGAGAAGAGAAATATTATTCACTCTCAGCTTCTCTTGGACTCAATTTAGTTAATATGAAACCTAATGCAATAACTGCAACGATTATCACTAAATCTATAATTATCTCGAAAGTTGCTGAACTTGTAAACAATACAAATATACCATATGCCCACATTACAAATAGTGCTATTGGCAATAGGTACTTAATAATAAATTTCCATTTTGTGCCTACCTTCAATATTCCATTCTCATTTAATATTGGAATAAAGTGATCTATTCCATAAATCCAAGCGAATATGATACATTGAACTCCTATTAAAAGGAGAATACCGAATTCATTTACAAATGAATCAATGATTGCAACAAGATAACTGCTGATTCCAGTTGTAAGTAAGACTGAAAATATACATCCTACAATTGAAAGGATAGTTGCGGTTTTCTTACGGCTCAAACCAAATTTACTACTGGTAGAGCTTAGCATAGGTTCGAAAAATCCTAAAGCAGAAGTTATTCCAGCAAAGAGTATTGCCAAGAATAAAAGCGGAGCTAAAATTCTACCCATTGTACCCATTACATTGAAAATCATTGGGAATACAATAAATACAAGTCCAGTACCTTCTGTAACCAATTTGCTTAAAGCCATTCCTGAGTTTAAAGACATATATCCAAGGATGGAAAATACACCGAATGCAGTGAAAATTTCAAATGCAGAGTTGGAAGCGACAACAATCAACACATTATCAGTCAATTTAGAGGCCTTAGGAAGATAGCTTGCATATGTGAGTGCAATAGCCTGACCCATACTTAATGAGAAGATAATTTGAGCAAATGCCGCAAGCCAAATATTAATATCCAAAAGCATACTCCACTTTGGACGTAGCAAAGCATCTATTCCAATCATATGACCTGGCAATGTAAGAGCATATATGACTATAATTGCCATAATGATGAACAATGCAGGAATAAGAACCTTTGATACCTTTCCAATACCTTTTTCAACATCCTTATGTGAAACATACCATAATACTATCCACATTAATATTACACAAATTGTGGTTGGTACGAGGAAAATTCCTCCTTTGGCTAAATCTGCACTTCCTCCAACAGTATTTGTAAAGTAAGCAGCTGTATCAGCTCCCCAACCAAATGAGAAACTTGTCAGAAGATATACTAAATCCCAACTCAGAATAACCATATAATAAATTACTACAATAAAAACAAACAGAACCAGAATCCATGCGATAATTTCTAAACGACCATCTATTTTCTTTAAAATCTTCGAGAAGGATTCTTTAAAACTAAATCCAACACCATATTCAAGTATTAAAAAAGGAATTCCCATAATAATTATTGCTATAAAGTAAGGAATGAAAAATGCTCCCCCACCATTAGAGTATAATACATAACTGAAACGCCATATATTTCCAAGCCCAACAGCGGCCCCTATCATAGCAAAAATAAATGAAATGGAATTATCCCATTGATTTTTCTCAGTCATATTAAAATTTCCTTGTATATAATATAATAATTTTTATTAATAAAACTATAAAAAGTTAATTATTTATTAGGAAACTTAATATTTTATAAAGGAATATAAACAGCCATATAAGAAATTAGAAAGTAATATATTTAACCATATGCATGAAATACCTTTATGGTGCGAGTATCTCCTTCTTCTTTTGAGCAAGTTATAACATAATTGTCACCATTTTCATCTGTAAATGATTCTATGTTTTCTACTGTTAGACCTGCAGTATCCACATCAAATGTTCTTGCAATAAGATTTAATAAGCCTTTTTCCGTGATTTCTTTTGAAGTTTCCATAACATAATTATAATTTGAGCTCATACGATTCCCCCTATACTATTTCAAAAACTCTAACGCATTCCTCTTCATGGCTTGAATCGATTAGGACTATCCTAACGCTAGGTTCATCGCTTGTTTTGCCTATAGAAATGTTAAGGATATTCATGTCTTTTATCTCAATGCCATAAAGCAATTTCAATCGTCTTAACATTATATTTTCGACTTTTTCTTTCATTTCATCATTTTCATAAACCAGATCTTCCACTTTCTTACCTCCGCATTTTTATAAACAATAAATGCTTTAAAAAATCTTTTTAACCATTTTCAGTACAAATAAACGTATTATCACAATTTCTATTTTATTTTTATATGAAAAAATATTAGAAATTTTTATTCATAAGTAAAATAAAATAATTAAAAATATTTTTTTAAATTTAAATTAAAGTTCATATAATAACTTTTCTTTAAAATGTAGTATATAAAGTAGTACGTTAAGTTAAAAAAAGTCTATTTGTCTTTTATCAATCTTGATACGAGATTAAATCAATTTTTACTTTACTTGATAAAATTGATTTTTCATTGATAAATTGATGTGAAATTTAAAAGTTGATTTTAAAAAAGATAGTAAATATCCAAATAATAAGAATAGAAAAAGCCTAATGAAAGTTAAAATAAAAAGGATTAAAAATAGAAAAATTAATTTAAATTAAAAATAATAAAAAAAGAAGAGTTATATCTTAAAATAAGAAAAATAACTCATTTAATAAGCTGAAATCAAATGACTAATTTGATCTGTAGTAATTATTCCCTCTACAGAGCCATCATCATCGATTACAGGCAAGCATGAAATGTCATATTTTTTCATTTGTCTTGCAATATATTCAATAGAGTCTGTAGACTTACAATAACGAACATCTCTAGTCATAACTTCCTCTAAAAGACTGCAATCCTTAGCAATAGACTTGGATAAGTCCCATGCAGTAACTATTCCAAGCAATTTATCGTCATTATCAACAACTGGAAGGTGAGTAACCTCATTATCGAACATGATGTTAGCTGCATCCTTAATTGTAGCGTTATGGGAGATTGTTGGAATGTCAGTCTTCATTAGGTCATCCACTATATTTTCAGAGAGGAAATTGTTTAAAAGGAAGTTCATTTGTCCATTCTCTAAAAGGAATGCATCGTGACCATAATTGGATTTGACTTCATTATAGCTAACTTCAGCACCAAGTGTCTGAAGAGCTGTAAGCAAGTCTTTAGACTGGTCAACAGGATATAGCCAATCTGAATCTACAGCAATTATCTGTATTTTTGACTTGATCTTCTTTAATCCATCAGGCAATGATCCATCTACAGACAAGTCGAAATAATCCACAGCTTTTGTAATATATAAGTATGAATTGGCATCAAAACGCTTGACAAAAGTGGCTCCTTGGTGATGCAAATAGCTTTCCACTTGGAAATCAAGGGTGAAATCATAGCTTAACTCATCCTTATCCTGCAAATCCCTTCCGAATTTAAGATACATTGACTCATCACTAAG
>ONYG01000263.1 GCA_900321995.1 uncultured Methanobrevibacter sp.
AAAAAAAGTAAAATAAGAATTAATAATTTAAAAATTAGTTTTCAGGAATATCTTCGTCTTTTCTTTCATATACAAACTTAGGAACTGCATACTTAAAGGGATCAAAGGTTTCAGGATTCTTCACTTCAACACATTTCATGCTTACCTTAGAGTGCAATGATGAAGGAAGCCTTAAAATCCTTTTTAAATCTATAGTTACCTTAGCATCAATTGTGGCGAGATTTACTCTTGCCATAGCATTAACCATATCCTTATATCTTCTAGGACCTATCTTTTCCTTATAAATACCCCATTTATCATCAATCAAATAATCTCTATGCTTTATCATGTCTTTTAAAAGCCGAGGATTGATTCCATCTATCTCCTCATCTCCTCTAAGATGAAAAATATTATATTTTACTTTATTTGTAAATACGGCAGGATAAGCTATTGGAATGGAAAAGTGCTCAAAGTTAAGTGGCTTAGCTCCAGGAACAGGATTAGGATATTGTGCCCTTGGAACTTCAGCACCTGCAACATATTTAAGAACCTCTCCCCTTAAGTCACTGTCAGCCTCCATCATAACAGGATCAATAATCCTTATGTGGAAACCTCTTCCAGAGTAGATTAGATGTATGTTCTTAAGGCCTAAATCTCCCTTTAGGGTATCTAACATGATATTCACTCTTTCAAGAGCCTCTCCAAGACATATTTCACAGACTCCATCACATCCGCATGAGCGAATCGGCAAGTCCTTTGCATCAATATCAAAAATGTACTCTGCCTTTTCCCAGCCTCCTCGCTTACGAGGATTTTGATAGAAAGCGACTGAAATGTATGCTGCAAAAGGAGTTTTGTATCTTAAAAAACGTCTGAGAGTATCTGTTCCCTTAAATACCTTATATCTATCATTAGGACCATGACCAAGATGGTCAAAACCAAATTCTCTTTTAGTGATTCCATCTGCAATAAAGTCAGGCAAGTCCTTATCAGACCATTCTTCCCTATAATATATCCTTCTTTCTGCCAAACTTGCTGGACCATACATAAAATCACTTCATACAGAATTTAATTAAGAATTTACTTAAAATACTCATTTTTATTATAAAATTAATCAATCATAAATATTAGGAATACTTTAAATTTAAATAAAGTATTTTAAAGTATTTGAATAAATATACTTATATAAAAATATTATGAACTATATTATACTTAAAACTTATTATAAAATCTTTAATTGAGAGAAAATAAATTTAAACGGATAAAAGAAATTATTAAATCATACATGAGGATTAGAAATGCTAAGTGAAGAGGAATTAAGGCGATTGATAGAGAGCCTAAGCATTAGGGAGATAATAGAGCCTGCATTAGACAATTGGGTCCAATATGAATCTACTGGAAAAACAGTTATTAATTTAAAAAATGGAAAAGTTATTGGAATTTCCCTTAAATCAAATGAATTAATTGACTTAAATCATGACAATGAGCATATCGAGCTTTATAAAATAGAAAGTCACGAAGACCTATTCAATGAAGAGGAATTGCTAAATGATGAGGAATACGATAGATTCGAAGAATTTAAATATAAAAAAGAGCTTGAAGATGAAAATTTTGATGAATATGATCCTCAAGTATTTAGCGAATTCTGTTTGGCTGAGTCTATTGATGAAAAAGAGAGAAAACTAAAGATTTTAATAGAAAACTATGAAGAGTATCATTTTAATAATTATCAGGACTTTGAGCATTCAATAATATTAAATTATTATGATGAAGATGATTATACTTATTAAATTATTAATTTATTAAAAGATCCAATTCTTTACTTAATAAAAATAAGAATTATAAACAGAAACTATTAAATTAAACGTTTTTTTAGTTAGATGAATCTTTATTTTTGCCTGTCTTAGCCATAATCCATTTCATTCTGGAATAATAACTTAATGGATTATTTATCTTAGAACAGTCCTTATTTTCCTTACAAAGCTGAGGAAGATGCATCTTTATCTTTTCACAGCTCATAGGAGTATACCACTTTGTTTCCCCTTCATGCTCAAGGTCTGGAGTCTCATGCATTCCAAATCCTAATTTTGAAGTGATGTTAATTTTTTCTTGAGGCTGGTCTTCAAATAATGGAGGAGTACAATTATCTGCAGCCTCATAAATGAGAGGAAGTATCTCATTCATAGTGATATTTAAGTTAGAATCAATATCGGACACTTTTACAGTAGCATCTGCTCCAAATATACCGGGATAAAGCCTTGCATAAGATACAAATGAAGTTAGAAGAAGAACAATTGCATCATTCCTTCCTCCTGAAGAAACACCTTCAACAGTGTTTGCAATGCAAGGAGGAAAAGCTTCCCTAACGAGTTTTCCAATCTCCATATGACCATATGCTCCACCAGTTGCATAAAATGAACTGTATTTAGTCATCAATTCAGTAATGGACTCACCAAGCATTTCGCCAAGGCGAACAATGGCTGGATGAGGTTCAATGGTTCTTAGCATATCCTGAATATGCTTAATGTACTCTTCAGACTTTTGCATTAAAAGCTTGGATAGAATCATCTCCTTAAGGTTATCCCCAATAAGAATATCATAAATACGTTCTGGAGACCTATCGCTGAACTCATCACCGAATGAATAGATAAACTCTTCCCTATCAAGAACAATCTCACCATTTTGAAGCACAAGATCAGTTAATGAAAGCTTTTTAGACCCTATAAGTTCTTTTAGGAATGTCCATTCTATACCATCCTGTATGAGAAGGTCATTTAATATTTCCTCAACCAATTCTTTCTTATCTGTTTCAAGAAGTTTTGTTAGCCTATCTTCCACCATAAGACCATATGAGGATACAAAGAGCTTTATCTCACGAGAACCTGCTTTAAATTGACTTGCAATAGCTTGAGCAAGTATATGGAAAGCTATTGTATCATATTCTGCAATTCTTTCATTAAAAAAATAAGCATAATTGTTGGGATTAAAATCCTTATTGTTTTTTCTGTCTATATACCATTTAATTCTATTTATAGCTAAATCAGCAAAGGTTACTGGCACATATTCCTGATTAGAAATAGTTTGGCGATTTGTATGGATAACTATATCCATCAAATCATCATTAGGATTGAATATGTCATCCAAACTGGATAATCCCCTAACAATGTTTTGCCCTTCCTCAGACAATGGATTTAAATAAGAAACTAGCACCATATTGATTCCTCTTTTCACTTTAGCATATGATTAAAGGTATTTGAAAAAACATTAAATAATTAATCGAATTTGATTGATTAATATTTAATATTTTATTCATTCTATATAATAATCTTTTTATAAAATAGGTCATTAATAAAAAAAAAGAAAAAAAACAAAGAACTTTTTAGAGAATAATTATTTTGCAAAATTAAAACCTTTTAAAAATACGCCAAAATTGATGTGAACATAATAGATTTAATTAACTTAAACACAATTTAACTATTTAAAATCAATATTTACTTAAAACAAAAATAATTCAATAAAATTAAATCAATTTAAGAGTTTAAAATCAATATTTACTTAAAATATTAGCAAAATTTTAAATAATAGTTAAAACAAGATAAAAATTATGGATTCAAAAGGATTAATCAACATAGAACTATTATTTTGCACGATAATTATAATTATGATTCTTATTATCTACATGCCATTTTTAGACAACAGCCTTGACTCATCAAATGAGTTAAGTGAAAACTCCAATGGGAGAATATTATTGGAGAGAATATCAAATAGCATAAATCAAGTTAATTCCAATAAGATCTCCTATTCAAAGAAAATAAAACTTCCTCAGACGATTAATGGACACTATTATACTGTTCTAATCCACAATAACGAAGTAATATTAGAGTTTAATAATAAAAAGGCGAAATCTATGATTCAAGAAATAAATATTGTTGACTCAGAAAACCAGTCATTAGATAATGTCCAATTGTTTAATGGAAGAACTTATATCATTAAAAAGACTTTAGCCAATAACAATCAAAGCAATATCATAAATCAAAGTTCAATTTTAATTAGGCAAGTGGATGGATAATATAAAAAATGAAAAAAAAGAAAAAATTAAAAAAAAATAAAAAAAAACAAAAAACAAAACCGCAAGCAAATAATTATGAAAAAATAGAAAAAAGAAAAACAAAAAACAAAACCGCAAGCAAATAATTATGAAAAAATAGGATAATATGAAAATTGATGAAAAGGGCCAAATTACAGTTGAGCTGATTCTATTGCTAAGCTTTACATTAATAACAATAATTTTATTAAGCAATACAATAAGCGATACCAACGAATTAAATATAGCTATGGCCTCAGCAAGAAATGGTGCATTTGAAGGAATATCCTCAAATGGATTGGCAGTTTACCCAAAAGAAACTTTTGAAAACTATTCAAAAGACCATAAAAAGCAGCAAATGTTGAATATGAAAAATATAAAAATAATTAAAATCACACAAACATTTAAGGGGCAGGATAGCTTTAATAAAACACGAATACAATTAAAAGTTTATGCATATTCTCCTCAACTGAAAACAAAGGAAGAAAAAGAGTCTGCTGGAGACCGCATAAACTATAATCTTAGAAAAAGTATAACAAACTCATTCAAAACAGAAAATATAACAAATAGATTATTTAATCCTGCCTTTTCAAATAAATATAGTTTTACAACTGCAAATGTTGAATGGGTAAATTAGATTATATTAAAAAAAAGATTAGAATACAGAAAAAAGATAAAGAACTAAAAATATAGAAAAAAACTAAAAAAAGAATAAAAAATAATTAAAAAAATAGTTAAAAAAAATAGTTTAAAAAACTAAAAAAAGAATAAAAAATAATTA
>ONYG01000259.1 GCA_900321995.1 uncultured Methanobrevibacter sp.
CAAAATACCTGAAGTATAACCGTCAAGCTTAACAGCATATCTGGCATTAGCTATAGTTTTATTAATCACTGGAGGAAGTGCGTCAATCAAATCAAGGCCAGTATTTATTCCATCAGTTCTAGGCTGCCTTTCATCCTCACCCCAATAGCTGCGCTTAGTATTATACTGTTCCACCCTATTATTCAATAATCTAGTTTTGATATAATCCGTAAGTCCCATATAATCATCCTAACATTTTTAAATTTAGCAAATATACTTATTATATTTTTTATTATATTATTTATATAAAATAAGTAATAAAATTTTGGAATGAAAGATGACTTTAAAAAATAAGTTTATTAAATAAAAAATTTAAAAAATTAATAATATTGAAAATATTCTTAATCTTCTTTATCAAAAGAATCTAACATAGTTTTAAGAAAATGTTTCACGTCAATAACATAATCAAGACATTTTTTAGCTTGGCGACATTGTAGTTCATTTGTATGTGCTGCAGGATTCCTATAGCTATAAGTAATATTTTTAATTTCTTTACCATATTTTTTCAATGTTTTTTTAATTTCTTCATCACTATGAGAATCTGTAAATAATTTCGCTTTTGAATATTCAATTAAAATTGAAACATTTTTTTCATGAATTTCTGAATCATAATGTTTTTTATGACATAAAATATAAGGCATCGAACCTAAAGTTATTTTGTAATTTGGCACTATCTGAAGATTTTCATCATCTTCCTCAACTAAAGAAGTGTGATGTTCTTCTAAAGGTATGTTATTATCTTCTATATATTTATTAAAACCTTTATAAAATCTTTTAGTTAATTCAACTTCTAATGCTTTAGTTACTAATAAACATACTCCTGAATAATCCATATCGTCTTCTAATTTGCATAAACTGTTAAATGTAATTTTAGAAGTTATTAAAAATCTTTTTGATTGTCGGGATAATTTTTTCCAAGCGGATTTTCCTAATGTTCCAATAAGTTCTTCTTTCATTTTTTCACAATCATTAGAACCAAGAACATCTTCTTCAATAGAGCTCCTAATTTTTTTCACACATTTATCAGAGAATTTACTAATAATTTTTTCATATTCTTCTTCAGGAAGTTCATTTTTAAGTGAATCTTCAATAAGGTCACGAAAATCTTCAAAATCCTCATTTATCTTTCTAAATTCTTCAAGAATCTGATTCACTTTCCGGTTGGTATCCCTACTTATATCCATATGCTCTTTTTGGTCACTCCTCATTTCTTTTAATAGTTGAATTGCTTCATCAAGTTTTGCTGCATCATCCTTTTGAGATCTATTAGCTACAAGCTCTCCACCATGTTTATTCATGTCTTCAATTACTTTTTCCAAAAATCGTACTGTAAGATTCAATTCTCTAAACTTACCATATTCAGAATCTTCAGGTCGGCTATGATAATAATTTCTATACAACAATAAAAAAATGTGGAATGCATCTATAAAGGATAAAAGTTGTTCATCTAATTCTGTCCAAAATTCTGAGGGGATAACATTATATTTTCTAAAATCTCTCAGAGTTAGAACATAATCACGTAATGGTCCCTTTATAAATTCACATTCATCAAGGAAGTCTTCAAAGCTAGAGTTATATATGTTATGAGTAATTTTTTCTTTAAGTCTAGCTTCATATTCAACAATGTGTTGAGAAATCATTGATGCTTGACTAATTATTAAATAATTACGATCTTCAGTAGTGTTCTTAAATAATTTTCTAAAAATTTTTAATTCAGTATCAATTTCCCTAACTGGATTATCATCACGAAATACCATATAATTATTTTTTTAATTAGTTTATATATAATCCTATTTAATTAACAAAATATTATCAGAATATGTTATCATCTTGTAATTAAAATTATTTTTAAAAACAGCTATTTAATTTTCTATGTTATTTACAACAGATTTGGAATAAGTTTGGAATAGATTTGGAATAAATTTTGAAGATTGATTTAAATACAGATTTTTATAAATTATTATTCATGGCAATCTTAAA
>ONYG01000076.1 GCA_900321995.1 uncultured Methanobrevibacter sp.
ATAAAAGAATAATAAAACTTCAATAAAAGAATAATAAAACTTCAATAAAAGAATAATAAAACTTCAATAAAAGAATAATAAAACTTCGATAAAGAAAAATAAGAATTAATTATTAAAAAGAAAAAAATAAAAAAAGAGAAAAAAGAATAATTGACTTATTCTTTTGTTTTAATGTTTAATTTGTATTTAAGAAACAAAGATTTCAATAAATTTAGCATAAGCTGGTCTGGTAATGAATACACCAATTAAAACCCCTATGATTGTAGTGAATGCAAAACCAGCAATTGTACCGATACCACTGCTTCCTCTAGCAAATCCTACATATGCTAAAGGCAACATAGCTGCAATCAATGTACCTGCTGAAGCGAAAATAATGAACAGTGCGTTCTTAACGTTCATTTGGGTTCTTGTTCTTCTGTGTCTAGTGTTTTCATCATCGTGGTGCAATACCTCATCTGTAATGATGATCTGGTCGTCTACCCCAGTACCTACAGATGCAATTAAACCTGCAATTGCTGCTAAATCAATGTTCCAATGTATAATGGAAGCTATTCCTAAAATGATTATTATCTCGGAAAGTGTAGTGATAAGAATAGGCACTGCTAAGAAAGCTCTTCTGTATCTTAAGAATACAACTCCGGAAATACCTAATATTGCAAGAAGACCAGCAATTAATGCTCCTTGTGCAAATTGTTGACCTAACTCTGGAGATACTGTATTTGATCCTACAGTATGGATCTTAACAGGTAATGATCCTGTTTTTAAAACAGTGAACACTGTATTTGATTCTGATTTTGCTGTTTCAACATCATCTGCACCACCAGTTACCTGAACTTCAGCAACAGCTTCTCCACTTGCCAATTCATCTGCTAAAGCAGGAGGATGGTCATCAATCTGCTTGCCATCAAGGTACATCACTACTTCATGTCCACCTTTTCCTTTTGCAAGCTCTGCGAATTTCTTAGCTCCATCGGTAGTTAATGTAAATGGAACTTGCCATTCTCCAGTCTCTCCAACAACAGGCGCTTCAACGGATGCAACATCGCTACCTGTTAAAACGGTCTTATTGTCTATTTTAGCTTCGAATATACCTGGGTTTCCAATCAGCCGTTCAACTTCTTCAGGTGTCTTTCCAGCCATTTCAACTATAACCATCTGGTCTCCGCTGGACCTTACCTTTACATCGGTTACACCATAAAGGTTAAGCCTTTTGTCTAATACAGAGGTTACAACATCCATTGTACTTTGATTTACTGGATGTTCCAATTCTAACTGAATTGATGATCCTCCCTTTAGGTCAAGACCTTGTTCGACTCCAAGTAAGCTAATGCTTAAAATACTGACGATAAGGAAAATTAAGAGGATGATCACTTGCCTATCTTTAAAGAATTTTGATAAGTTGCTAGCCATATTTATTTACCTCCCTTTCCCTTTTTTCTGTTTTTCTTGTTTTTACGCTTGTTACCTTTTTTATTGGATTTGCCTTTGGATTTTGATGATTTTTTAGATTTATTCTCAGAAGAATCTTCTTTCTCTTCTAAGGAATCTTCATCTTTTGCAGAATCCTTATCTTCTGAAGAGTCATTGTTGTCATCTTCATCATCCTTAGACTTGTTTTTAATTCTGTCCCTTAAGGATGATTTTTCTTTTTTCTCTTCAGTTTTGGAAGATTTCTTATCTTTAGATTTGGAAGCATCAGAACTTATGTTATATTTTTCATGTTTCTTCTTATGTTTCCAATCGATATAAGATTTAAGGATTCCTAAGTTCATGAGCCAAGTGGAGAGAATATCCCCAATCAATCCGATAACCAAAACAGCTGAAATGTTACTTAATGTAGTTGCTTCAGGCATGATTATTACAGTAACCAAGTATAAAATACTCATTGCAGCTATTGCAGCAAAGGACATGGTTAAACCGGTATGCATTGCATTTCTAGCTCTTTCGTTAACTGTTCCTTCTCTACGTTTCAAGAGTCTTGTAGTAAGGAGAATATCTGTATCTACACTGTACCCAATAAGCATTAGTAATGCACCTACAGATGCAATTGATAATGGTATGTGAAGCAATGACATGCCTCCAAGAGCAATTAGAATATCACATAATGCCGCAAGGATAATAGCTACTGAAGGTACAGGCTCTCTAAATACAATAAAAACAGTAACAGCCATGAATAGGAAAGCGAAAATCATAGCGATGTAGATTTGTCCCATAGCCTCTTCACTTAAAACAGGACCAATCTCGTTATAGCTGATTATCTTGGCCTTTCCATTTATGGCACTTGTAAATGTACTTGAATTAACATTATTTTCCAGTTCTACAGTAACCTTATTGTCACCATTGCTTGTAACTTTTATATTGTTTGTATGTAATTCTTGTGTTAACTGTTGTTCAAGGTCACTTTGGCTTATAGAATCTGCCAATTGCAATTCTGCAAGTGATCCTCCCTTCAGTTCCACTCCTTGTTCAATTCCATTAAATGAAATTAGAGCTAAGGATAAAAGTGCAAGTATGATAGGTATGACAATTAAGGCCTTATGATTTTCCATAATTTTGTCAAACATTTTTTCATTACACCTATAAAAATTCTAGTAATTATAATGTATATTTTTATTATAATATGGTTGATATTTGATAAAAATTTATACATATTAACTTTATTTTTTATTATTATTAAATTATTTGTTGAATTTATTATTTTTTTTAGTGAAATTATTTTTATTTTTTAAAAAAATAGTTTTAGAATAGTTTTTAAAATTAGTTTTAGATTAGTTTTTAAAATTAGTTTTAGAATATTTTTTAAATTAGTTTTAGAATAGTTTTTAAAATTAGTTTTAGATTAGTTTTTAAAATTAGTTTTAGAATATTTTTTAAATTAGTTTTAGATTAGTTTTTAAAATAAGTTTCAGAATAGTTAAAAAAATAGTTTTAAAAATTTAAAAAGAGCATGTTTTTGTGTATCAGGATAAAATAGTTATTTTAATAAAAAAATAGAATTAGAATTAGTATAATTCTAAATCTAATTGGTCAATAGTTTTTTCAGTATCTCTTCTAATCATTTCAAGATTTTTGTCACGGGTTTTGATACTGAATTCCTGAACTACCCTCGCTCCTCTTGCTCTTAGCTTAAGGTCCATTTTATTAAGAGCTGCTGAGCTGTCAGAACTGGATGTGGTGGTAAAAATGACTATGTCTTTTCCAAAGAAGTTGTATTGGTCAATTAGGGTAATTATTGCAGGAGATGGATTGTTAGCCCAAATAGGCCCTCCTATGTAGATAGTGTCATATTCACTTAAATCCAAGTTTGGAGGATAGATTTCAGTCTTATTTTCTCTAAATGCATCAAATGTGGATGTTAATCTGTTTTTAAATCCATCACGTTGTTTCAAGTCTCTTATTCTACAAATGTCACATCTTAAATTGACTGCTAATGTTTCTGCAACTTGCTGTGTTTTTCCTCCATCTGAATAGTATAAAATTATTCGATTCATTTTAATACTCCTTAGAGTTTTTTTTGATTTTTCATTAATCCTTAAAAATAAATAATTATAGAATAATTAATCCTTTATATTATAAAAACTTAATTATTCTAAAAATATTTTGTTTTGTTTGTATGTTTCTTTCTATGGATGCATTCCAAAGAAGTCTAAACCAGCCTTTTCATCAAAGCCACACATGATGTTCATGTTATGAATAGCTTGTCCAGATGCTCCCTTAACTAAATTGTCAATAGCAGAGATAACAACAAGTCTGCCAGTCTCATCGATTTCAAAGCAACCGATTTGAGCATAGTTGGATCCTCTTACACTGCTTAGGCGAGGAATTTCACCATCTTCCAATATTTGGATAAACGGTTCGCCTTCATATTGTTTTTTATAAAGGTCAAGGATTTCTTCACTTGTTATGTCTTCTTTCCCATCAATTAAGAAACAGTGGTTTGTAGTAAGAATTCCTCTGATTACTGGAACAAGGTGTGGTGTAAATGATATTTTGACATCAGAGAATGCTCCAAGTTCCTGTTGGATTTCTGGCATATGCCTATGACTTGTAGGTTTGTAAGGGTTAACATTATCTCCAATATTCGGATAATGTGTGGATGTTGTTGGATTTACTCCAGCACCACTGACACCAGTTTTAGAATCAAAAATCATTCTTTCGGCAATTTTAGCTTTTGATAAAGGAATTCCAGATAATATTGCACCAGTTACAAAACATCCTGGATTTGCAATAAGGGTAGCTTTTTTAATTTCTTCCCTATGAAGTTCTGGAAGTCCGAAAACTCCTTTTATATCAGATGTGTGCTTGATTCCATACCATTTTTCATAAACGTCAATGTCATTGAATCTGTAATCTCCACTTAAGTCGATTACTTTAGCTCCAGTTTCAAGCAATTCAGGAACTATTTTCATTGAAGCTCCATGTGGAGTTGCTGCAAATATGACGTCTGCATCCAATTCGCTTGGCTTCTTGTTTTTAAATACTAAATCTGTTCCTCTTATATGTGGATGTAGCTTATGCACTGGAGTTCCGTCATATTGTCTTGAGGTTATGTCAACTATTTCCACTTCAGGGTGAGATGATAACAATCTGATTAATTCTCCTCCAGTATATCCACTTCCGCCTACAATCGCTACACTTACCATTTTTACACCTTTTCGTATTGTTAATTTTTATGTTATTATAATTCTTAATCTATTTTCTTTTCATTGAATCTAATCATCATTGATTACGTTGCTGCAGTCTAAATTTTTCTCTTCCAATTCAGAGTG
>ONYG01000030.1 GCA_900321995.1 uncultured Methanobrevibacter sp.
AGCTTCTTTTCTTTTGCCACCTTAAAGTTTTCAATCATTTGCTCTAAAGCCCAAACTGCATTTTCATTTCCATTTTCTTCTTCTAATCTTAAAGCCTTTTGATAAGCAGTTAATCTATCTTCACTGTATGTGCTGCCTGCTTCTACAATAGCCTTTTCAACCTTTTTAATTAAATCCATAAAAATACAACCTTAGAACATATAATCTAGACATTTTAAATTTAAAATCACAAATCAGCATTAACAGAAAATATCATAATTTAGACATTTTAGCCTCAGGATAAAATCTTTCTATTAAATCCCTAACTAAAGCAACTTGCTTAGCCCTTAATTTAGCCTCTGCATTAGTTGTGTCCCAACTGTGATGCTTAGCAATTGAGCCTCCTGTCTTTAAGTAAATTGGACTTGCAACCTTAATCATTTCAGGAACTTCATAATGGCGGATAAAGCCACCTGTAGACTTTGGATTTTCAGTATGAACATCTATAGGAATGTCTATTGCATCACGCAATGATGCAAGCATTGGAATTTGAAGGTCCCTAACAGGATTTAAGGAATTTAAACCTATTGATTCGAATAGTTTAGCAGAAGCGGGATTGGAACATCCTGCATGAGCAGACAACTTAAATTTAAGATCACTTGGCAATTCACCATTTTCCCTCATTTTTGATAATGCAAAAAGTAGTCCTTCGTCGTATAGAAGGATTCCACGAACTCCAAGACCAACTGCCCTTTTAACATCTTCAATTGCATAAATCAGATTCTTATATCCTCTAAGCCTATATCCAATACGTTTTCCCTCTTCAGTTTGAACTGTAGCGCTTGTATCATAAGGTGCTCTTGGTCCTACAGCTAAAAATAGCTGGATATTGGCATCATCTGCCAAATCAACCATCCTTGATATCTCATCATCAAGAAGAAACATTATTCCTTTAGTTTGGGTAGCCCTATGAATAGTCAAATCATAATCATCACATGCATTCAAGAGAGATTCAAGTGCAGAAGGCCCTTGAATACCTGGAACTTCAAAACGGTATTGTCCTCCATCATTAAATCTTTTTAAAGACACATAATCATCACTTAATTCATTAATTCCTAATTTACTTAATGAATTTTTAGTTTCATCCATCATATAATCACTTAAATATCTATTTACATGAAAAAGTTAAAATTATAATTATTTATTATAATCCAAGCTCATCTAAGACTTCATGAATTGAATAATTTTCCATATGCTTAATTATTTGTAATTTATTCATATTAAATTTAGGATTTAAAAGTTTAAACTTATCTAAAATATCCTCAAGGAGCAATGGATTTTCTATCTCTCCCAATGGATAGAAAGTTGTATCTTCAATTGCTTCCAAATTATCGTCTTTAAATCTAATTAGCACATTACTTGGTCTTTTTTGAGGAGTTAAGTCATCTAGACTTTCTTCACAGAATATTTTTATTTTGGAACTTAATTCCTTAATTCTTAAAACCAAGCCATTTTTTGAATCTTCTATTAAAAGTCCATTTTCTACCAAATAATCAATATTATCTAAACTTAAATCATCAGACTCTAATGAAATAGCTAAAGCATAAGGCAATGACTGCTTTAAGTCTTGAGGATTTTTAGGATTATAATTGTCGTGCTCACTTGCTATTTTATAGGTTTTTATCTCAATGGAATCGATTAAATCATTGAAACTTAAATCGCATCCATCTGATTTTCTAAAATTATCAAGATCATAAATGGATTCCTTTAATTTCAAGCTTGAATCAATAGCTGAATGAATATGTCTGCAGAAAGGATATTTCTTTAGATAAACCTCATTTATATGGAATTGTCCCAAATTATCATCTAAGAATTCTTTAATATTATTGAAAGAGTCTTCATCATAATTATTAAACTCCTTCAAATTTGAAGCCATAGCTTTTAAAAATCCTTCTTTACCATCAATCAATGATTCTCCACCAGTAAATCCATTTTTTGCAAGATAGGCAGACAATATTCCAGAATATGCAGCATTTCCAACATGTAATGATTTACCCATGGTACCGGCATGATCTGCCTCAAGAAGACCTGCTGATTGAGTTGCAGCCAATCCTAAAGCATGCTCTGTCTGCTCTAAATTAAGTTTTAAAAGCTTTGAAGCGGTAGCTGCAGAAGCAATAGAGCCTATTGTGCCAGTGCTATGAAATCCCTGATTTCTATGAATTGGATTTGCAAGGGTTCCAAGAATAATAGCTACCTCGTATCCAACAATGACAGATTCGAAAAACTCCCTAGAACTAATGTCTAAGGAAATGGAGTCATTGGAAACCATAGATATGGCTGTTGAAAAGACAATGGTCCCAGGATGCAATTGAGCCACCCTATGGCCATCATCAAGGTCTAAGCTATGGGATGCTATTCCATTTATAAATGCCTTATTTAAAGGATTAAAATTATCACCACATAATTGATAAATGATTTTAATGGCAATTTTAGAGTTTTCTGTTTCTAAACCTCTAAAATAAACTGCCAAATAATCTATAAAACATGATTTAGCCTTTTCTATAGATTCTTTTGGAATATCATTATAAGTTAAATTGACAATAAAATCAGACAATTCATGAATTATCATAATCTTATTTTTATATTTACTATTTAATAAGTATTCTACACTTAAGAATGATTAAAATTACTTTAAATAACAGGACATTAAAATCCATTAAAAAGAGAGTTTATGAAAAAAACTAAAAAAACTAAATAAAAATACTAATTATTAATTAAAAAAAGATTGTTAAAAAAAGCTGTTTAAAAAAAAACTAGAATATAATAACTTAAATAAAAAAAGAGTAATTAAACCGCACCAGTAGCAATCAAGGTAAAGTGAGCAACTGCTGCAGAACATAGATATGTACCAGAGATTACAATTAAAGTAATGATAATTCCTTTCCAACCGATTTTTTTAAACTCTTCCCAATCGTTTCCGATAGCAATTCCAACATAAGCTAAAAATCCGGTACAAATAGTTGCCAAGTCAATTTGAGAAACATAATGGGAAACAAAGTCTGCTGTAGGCATACCTGGAATAGCTATAATAATACCGATTAAACTTATATAGATGATTGATTGAATATTCCTTGGAATAAGCCTTTCAAGAGACATTCCAGCTATAGTGACAATGGAAATAATTATCATTCCAATGAATGAATCGATTAGGGAAGAATTATATCCAATATAATTTCCAACTGCAACCATTACTGAAAACAATACAAGCAAAACAGTCCATCTTAAGAGTTTGCCTGCACTTAACTCATCTTTAGAAGCGTACTCATCATCTTTAACTCCTTCAATGGCATATTCATCATCAATAGTTGTTTTTTCACCGTTTCCAAACCTAGGAGCCAATCTTTTATACATCCACTCAGCAAGAGGCAATGAAACAAAAATGCACATATAAATACCAAAACAGAATGAAAGAAGATTACTGCAGCCTGCAAAAGCTTCTAATTTAGTAGCCATTGATGGGAACATATGCATTAATGGAGCTAAAGCAGCGGCATTCATACTTGCACTACCTACACCTGAAGCCATCGCATAAGCATATGGATGCATAGGAATTACTGAAGCGCTTATGCTTGATAAGAAGCTGATAAAAGCAGTACCTAAAATAGATCCGATTACGAAAACTGATAAAACACCACGTGTTTCAGGAGACTTGAATCCATATTTGTCAATGATTATCCCTAAGTTAGGTTCACGACAAATGGAACTGGCCATACCAATAACTTCTCTTCTGAATCCTAAAAATAAAGCCACAGGCAATGCTATAAGAGTACCTAGATTACCTATTTGCTGTAAAATCAAAGCGGGACCCACTTGAAAGATGCTGCTTATGGATTGACCACTTGAAATAGCCAATTTACTGATTAATACACCAATCAATATTACCATAACACCTTCAGCAGCTTTAGATTGCTTTCTGCCAATGAAAGTGATAGGCTTTGCCAAATAAAGAATTAGTCCTAAAACAAGGGCATAGATTAAAGGCAGCAATAAGATACTGACAGTATCGGTTATTTTAATCTCCTTAACACCAATATACATTGAAACAATTACTAAGACAAAAACAACGATATGCAATTTATATTCTACCCAAGGAGGTCGCTTTTTAATTGCCCTATCTGTTTTCTCCCTAAATAAATGTTCAGGCTGCTTGTCAGTAATAATATCCCACCTAAAAAGTAATAAATTTAAAAAAAATAAAGAGTTTAAACTAGTTACATTTAAATGTATATATGCTTATTACTTATAAACTAATCTATTTAATTCTAAGAAATTACAAATAATGATAAATTAATAGCTTATAGAAACTTTAAATAATTTATTTAAGTTTAAAGAGATAAAAATGAACATTTAATTAAAAAAAGAGAAAAACCATATAAATTAATAAACAAAAGATAAAAAACACCAAAAAATAAAAAAAGATGAACTGAATAAGTAAAAAGAAAATAAGCAATAGAAAAATAAAAAATAAGTCAGAAAAAATAGAAAAAAGAAAAATTAAATAGAATAAAATTATTCTAATTAAATCATTCCTGTAGCAAATAAAGTTATATGTGCTATAATCGCAGATCCAAGGTAAGTTCCTGTAATTACAAATAACGCAATAATTACTCCTTTCAATCCTATCTTTTTAAATTCACCCCAATCATTACCAATTGCAATACCTACATAAGCTAAAAATGCAGTACAGATAGTGGCTAGATTGACTTGTGAAACGTAATGGGAAATAAAGCCAGAAGTTGGAACGCCTGGAATAGCTAAAACTATACCAATTAAACTTATGAAAATAATTGACTGAATATTCCAAGGAACTATCCTCTCAAGAGACATTCCTGCAATAGTAATCAATGAAATAATGATCATTCCAATAAAACCATCGATTATTGGAGAATGATATCCTATGAAATTTCCAACAGCTACAATAAATGAGAAAATTACAAGAAGTGTAGACCATCTTAAAAGCTTACCTTCGGATAAATCTTCAGAAGCAACATACTTATCATCTTTTACTCCTTCAATATCATAGTTCTCATCAACAGGCTTATCATCACTGCCTATATGAGGAGATAAGAAACCGTATAATTTTTCTGCCAGAGGTATTGAAATAAACATACACATATAAATACCGAAACAGAATGAAAGAAGATTACTGCAGCCTGCAAAAGCTTCTAAATCAGTAGCCATTGCTGGGAACAGATGAGATATTGAAGCAAGTGAAGCAGCATTCATACTTGCACTTCCTATACCTGATGCCATTGCAAATGCATATGGGTGTATAGGCAAGACTGAAGCGCAAATGCTTGATAGGAAACTGATAAATGCTGTTCCTATTATAGATCCAATAACAAAAATCGCCAAAACTCCTCTAGTTTCAGGAGATTTGAAACCATATTTATCTATAATAATACCTAAGTTAGGTTCACGACAGATAGAACTGGTCATACCAATAACTTCTCTTCTGAATCCTAAAAGCAAAGCAATAGGCAATGCTATAAGGGTACCTAAGTCACCGAATTGTTGTAAAATCAAAGCAGGCCCCACATTATAAATGTTATGCAAGGATTGACCACTGGAAATAGCCAATTTAGCGATTAAAACACCTATAAATAAAACCATAGCACCTTCAGCAACTTTAGATTGTTTACTGCCAACAAATTTAATAGGTTTTGCCAAGTAAAGAGCCAAACCCATCACTAAAGCATATAATAAAGGTAATAAGAAAATTTGAATAGTTTCAGTTAGTTTAATCTCTATTACTCCAATAGACATTGAAATAATTACCAAAACAAAAACAACAATATGCAATTTATATTCAACCCAAGGCGGTCGCTTTTTAATTGCCCTATCTGTTTTTTTCCTAAAAGGATGTGACGACTGATCTGTGATAAAATCCCACCTAAAACAAATAAACTCAAAATAATAAATCGTAATTTATAAATTCATATAAAGTCTTCTTAATTAAGGGTTTGACTTTAAGGTTTATAAAGTAGTAGGATTTGATTTTAAAAAATTATAAATAATGATAAATTAAAAATCGTGACAAATTATTCTTAAAAGAAAGATTTAAAATGAATACAATAGCAAAAATATTAGAAATATTGGGCAAATTAAAATATATATGACAAAAATTGAAAAAATAACTAAAATAAATTAAAAATATTAAAAATAATATTAAAAGAAAAATACGGAGAAAA
>ONYG01000099.1 GCA_900321995.1 uncultured Methanobrevibacter sp.
TCTAAAATATACCTTTAAAAAAATCCAAAAATATTAAAAATATATTTAATGATATTTTTCTAAAATATACCTTTAAAAAAATCCAAATATATTAAAACTTAAATAATAAACAATTATAAATAATAAAGTAAAATAATGTGATTTGAACATTAATCAAATAATATTTAAAAAAATAAGCAAATATTATAAATTATTAATTAAAATATTTAATCTAATTTAAAAATCGGAAGGTAATGATATGAAAAGTGAAACAATGGAATTGCACAAAAAGAAAGCGCCTATAGAAGTTTCTTGTGGAGTAATAACTCTTAGCGATCGTTTTTCAAATGACAAAGATGGAAAGGAAAAAGACTTATCTGGCAAATACCTAATAGAAGAATTAAATAAAAAATACACTGTTGACGGATATGAAATAATCCCAGACGAAATCGACACATTAAAAAACACAATAGAAGATATGATTGATTCTGGAATAGAAGCAATAATTACTACTGGTGGAACCGGACTTGAATCAAGAGATATAACTATTGAAACCATTGAACCATTATTTGAAAAGGAAATGAAAGGATTTGGTGAAATATTTAGGGCAAAATCATACGAAGAATTAGGAGCAGGCTCATTACTATCAAGAGCAACTGCAGGAGTTTATAAAAAAACTTTAATATTTGCAGTCCCAGGTTCTCCAAATGCTGTTAAAACAGGATTAAGCATAATTTATGAAGAATTAGGACACTTGAAAAAACATGCAAGAAAATAAATAAACAAAAAACAAATTTTCTCAATTAATAAAAAAAGTTAGAAAATTAATGAAAAAAACAAATCTTGCATTAAACTATCTAAAATTAGCAAGAAATAAACTCAATAAAAAAAATATCGATAATTTAAAAAAAAAGTAAAGAAAAAAATAATTGATTAATTCAATCAATTATTCAAAAAATTCGCTTACGGAAATTAAAGGTTCAAGTGTGATTCCTTCATTTGCGAAGGTCTCCATTGCACCTTCTTCCCTATCCACTACAACAAAAGCTTTTTTTACAACCCCACCATTATCAGATACTGCACGAATTGCCTTTAGTAATGATCCACCAGTTGTAGTTACGTCTTCCACAAGGATTACATTATCCCCTTCATTTAAGTCTCCTTCGATTAATTTAGAAGTTCCATAACCCTTTTTCTCTTTTCTAATCATAAGAAGAGGCTTATTAGATTCTAAGGATACAGCGGTAGCAATAGGAACTGCACCTAAAGCAGGACCTGCTATCTTATCAATATCATCATCGACTTTTTCATCGATTAGCTTAGCAATTGTGGATAAGATATTAGGGTCTGTAATAGCCCTTTTCATATTAACATAATAATTACTTTTTTTACCGGAAGCAAGTGTGAACTCTCCCTCTTCAAATACTTTATTCTCTTTAAGTATTTCAATCAAATATTCTTTAGATACCATTTATATCACATATAAGTTAAAATAATTCAAAAATATCATAATTGGCTTCTTAAATCTTGAATCTCATCTTCCAATTGGTCTAAATTTTCACCAAAAGCATCCTTTAGAAGAATTTTATCTCCTATTTTATGTATCATATCATAAGGAACTACTAATTCACTTTTGGAAATGTTTAAGCTTTCTTGAATACCTCCTTTAGAGACTATGATTGATACAATCTCATCGGTATCAATATCAAAATCAACATCTACAACTTTTCCCATAACTGTTACGTCGGTTCCTAAGACTTCTTTACCAACTAATTCTTTTACAATTCTCATAAAAAGCCTCCTTTATAGAAAACAGATAAAATAATCATTTATTAAACTTTTTACAAAAGAGTTTAAATATTTATTATTATAATTTTTATTTTAATCAATTAATAAATATTTTGTTAAAAATTTCAAAAAAAGACTAATAATAAAATAATCAGAAAAATAGAAAAAATAGAAAAAAATAAAAAAAATAAAAACAATAAAAATAAAAAAATAAAAAAATAAAAAGAGAATGAGGCCAAATTAGTCCTCATTATTCCAATTTATTGCACCATAGATTACACAAACCAAAGTCATTCCAATCAATAAAACATAAACTCCCCAAATCCAAGGATCTTCTATTCCTAAAACCATCATGATATCACCTTAATCTTTAGAAAGCCCTTCGAAAGACCTTTTAAGTATATTATCCTCCATTGGTTGTGTAAGTAAACTGACTACAACAGTAAATATTGCTGAAACAGGTATAGCAAAGATCATTACATCAATGGTATACCAAGGCATGGTATTGATTAGCATATCTACACCAAAGAGCATCTTACAGATTCCAAGACCAGTTGCAGTCTTTTTGAATACAAACACAAGCAAGAATAAACTTGTAAATGTACCTGATAAAAGTCCTGCAATAGCTCCTTGTTTAGTTGCACGTTTCCAGAACAAAGCTGCACAATAAACAGGCAAGAATGCTGCTGCACATAATCCCATAAACAATGAGGTACCTAATGCAACAATACCTCCAGGCAAGACTAAACCAATTACTAATGAAAGGATTACAGCAATTAGAATACCTGCTTGACTGATTGATATAAATCCAAGTCTACTTTCTTCCTTAGCAGTAGTGTCAATGATTTCCTCATCACTATATTCGTCAGATTTGCCTCTGTTTTTAAATGCATCAACAATATCGTGTCCTAATGCAGTACCTTGAGTGTGGTATTGTGAACTTAAGGTTGACATAGCTGCCGCAAGCAAGGACAATAGGAAAATGTATACGAACCATTCAGGAAGTGCAGTTGAGATGAATGTTGGAATGATTGAATCCATATTTCCTCCAACATAGTCAATTGCAATTTGACCGAAGTTTTGATAGAAGTATACGTTACATAATGAACCTACAATATAAGCGGTACCAGTCATTACAGCAATGAATATTGCACCGATTAAAAGGGATCTGTGTAATTCCTTATTGGATTTTACAGTCATGAATCTTACTGCAAGTTGAGGTTGTGCCAATGCACCGACACCTACACCCATAATGGTTGTAGTAACAAGGGACCACCAGAATGGACTTCCAAATTTAGGGAAGCTGGTCCATCCAGTACCACCTTCTGCAAGAGCATCAGGAGGATACAAGTGAGCCATATTGGTTAAAGCTGTGTTAGCTTCAGTGACACCGCCTAAAACCCAGTAAATAAAGACAAGTAAAATCAACATTCCAATAAACATAATAGTTCCTTGCAATGCATCAGTATACATAACACCCTTTAAACCACCGAACAGTACATATCCACATATTACAATAGCAAGTACAAGAAGAGCAATGTTAAAGTCGAGCATTAAGGAACTTTCCATAAATCTTGCTGCACCAATAAGCACAACTGCTGCATAAATAGGCATAGCACAAAAGATTAGAATTCCGCTAAAGTATTGTATGAATTTACTATTGAATCTGCGGCCTAAAAACTCAGGGAATGTAAGTGAATTAAGGTTTTTACCCATTTTACGAGTTCTTTTTCCGAAGAATACGAATGCAATGAATATACCTATAAGAATATTCAAGAATGCAAGCCATAGTATACCCATACCATATTTACCTGCAACTCCTCCAAAACCTACAATCGCAGCCGTAGAGATAAA
>ONYG01000039.1 GCA_900321995.1 uncultured Methanobrevibacter sp.
GTGAGGATTTACAATAATATCAGGTACAACACCGTCTTCAGTGAATGGAATATCATCTTGAGATAAGATAAGACCTACAACCCCTTTCTGACCGTGTCTTGATGCGAATTTATCACCAAATTCAGGTTGTCTTGTGTCTCTTACTCTTATTTTAGTTAATTTGCTTCCTTCTACAGTTTCAGTAAGCAATACTGCATCTACAATACCTTTTTCACCATGTCTTACAGTTACAGAAGTCTCTCTTCTTTTCTCAGCAACTGTACCGAATTCGTCGATTTCTCCTAAGAATCTTGGAGGGGAAGTTTTTCCAATCAATACGTCACCGGATTCAACATGGGATTCTGGGTTAACGATTCCGTCATCATCTAAGTTTTTATAAGCTTCTTCGGAACGGTATCCTTTTACACCTTTTTCAGGACGTTCAAACTTATCTTCTTGTCCTCCAGGGTATCTTCTTTCAGATGCTTCATATGACCTGAAGAAACTGCTTCTTCCCATTCCTCTCTCAAGAGATGACTTATTGAGAATCATTGCGTCTTCCATGTTATATCCTTCATAGGACATTAAAGCAACAACCAAGTTTTGACCTGATGGCCTGTCATCATAATTGATTGCATCAATGATTCTTGTTTTTACAAGAGGAGTTTGAGGGTGGTGCAATAGGTGACCACGGGTATCAGTACGTAAAGCGTAGTTAGATACATATAATCCTAATGCTTGTTTTGTCATCCCTGCTTCCATAGTGTTCCTTGGAGAGGAGTTGTGGTCAGAGAATGGAATAATTCCTGCACAAATACCAAGCATGGTAGATGGGTCAATTTCCAAATGAGTGTGATCTTCATTCAATTGACTTAAGTTCATTGCTATGTAGGAGTTTTCTTCCTCTTCAGCATCTAAGTATTCTAAAAGGCCATGTTCAAATAATTCATCCCATTTTAATTCTCCTCTAGCAATGGCATCCATATGCTCATCAGTGAGTTTTGGTTTTCCATCTTCCACGAGAATTAAAGGCCTTCTTGCCCTTCCAGGGTCAGTGAAAATATAAATCTCATTGTTTTCATCATAATAAGTAATGTTCATTTCATTATGAATTAAGCCTGCTCTTCTTTTTTCACGCATTTCATTAGTAAATTCTTCAGGATTGTCACAAGTTCCTGTAAGTTTACCGTTAATATAAATTTTAGCTTTAACCATACAATCACCTGTTTAATCATACATCTCCACATTATCCATTTCACTGATAATGCTTACAACTTCTTCTGGATCAAATCCTTCGGATATCTTACACATAAGTGCTAAGTTCTTTACCAAACCACAGTTAGGTCCTTCTGGAGTTTCATTAGGACAAATCTTACCAAACTGGGTTGGGTGCAAGTCTCTTGCTTCAAAGTGAGGTTGGCTTCTTGTAAGTGGGGAAACAACCCTTCTAAGGTGAGAAAGTGTTGCCATGTAACTTACCCTATCTAACAATTGGCTTACACCAGCTCTTCCGCCAACCCAATTACCTGTAGCAATTGCATGCTTAATGTTTTCAGTCAATACATCAGAACGAACAGCTTGCTTAATTGAAAGCTCTTTACCTCTGGACAAGCTTCTTTCAAGTTGATAACTCATGTCTCTTGTTAATGATGAGAATGCAACTCTGAACAAGTCTTCCATCAAGTCACCAGAAACTCTTAATCTTTTATTGGTATAGTGGTCCTTGTCGTGAGGTTCTCTTTGACCTTCAATTACTTGAAGCAACATTTCAGTCATTTCAGCTAAGTAAATAGCCTTATCTTTACGTTTGTCAGATTCAATACCCATATGAGGCAATAAGTATCTGTCAATTACATCTTCAGCACGTTTGATTCTGTATTCTTCAGTCATTCCTTTAGCTACCCTATTACCGATGTATTTAATAGCAGCTTTTCTTAAGTATTCATCTCTTTCTTCATGGGATAAGCTTAAAACTTCTTCAGAATCTAATTTCAAGTCTTTTTCAGACACTTGCAAGTCATCTGCAATAATCATTTGGAAGTTAAAGTCATCTGAAATTCTTGAGATAATCTCATTATCTGTAGATAATCCTAATGCCCTAAGCAAGATTACAAGAGGAATTTCTCCTGGAACATATGGGAAGGAAATTCTTAAGAATACACCGCTTTTACGTGGTTTTTTATATTCAAGAGTGATTCTTGCTCTGAAACCACTTTTAATAGAAGTTACAATAGCTTTTGCGTGTCTATCTTCAATGTTATCAATTCTTTCAAGAATAATCTTATTAGGTGCAATCTCTTCCATTGTAACAACAGCTCTTTCAGAACCGTTTACGATAAAGTATCCTCCTGGATCTTTAGGGTCTTCACCCTTTTGAATTAATTCCTCATCGCTAAGTCCATGCAAATGACAAATGCTAGATTTAAGCATGAGAGGCAATTCACCAATGTAAACAGGTTCCAATTCTTCCTCTTCATCACTATTATTGTCATGCAAAGCCATTTCCAAATACATATGAGCAGAATAGTTTAAGTTTCTAAGTCTTGCTTCAGTAGGATAAATCATACTTTTAGAACCGTCAGCTTCTTTTGTAAAAGGTTTTTCGATGGTAATCTTACCAGTCCTAAGAGTATAGTTACCTTTTTCATTTTCAATAGTAATTGGTTCAGTAATGTCAATAATGTTTTGTATACGATTTTCAACAAAATCGTTATATGATTTGATATGATGATCTACAATATCATACTTATCAAAAAATGAGTCTACTAAACCCCATGTCTTGTTTTTCATCTAATTTCTCCGATAAAATCTTAATTAAAATAATGTCTTTAATAAATTTATAAATAACTTAATAATTAATAATAATTTTAATAAATTAATAGTAATTTTAATAGATTAATAATAACCTTAATAAATTAATAATATTATTATTTATTGCTAATGGTGCCTTCAACTAATCTGTAGGTAATAAAGGTTCCTGCAGTTTGACTTTCACGAGTGATCTTTAAAACATCACCTTCTTGAGCACCTATAGCTTTAGATACAGGATCATCAACTTTTATTTTTGGTAATTGACTAATCTCATAATCTAATTTACTAAAAATCTTTTTAATTTCAGATTCTGTTAAAATTTCATGCTTTGGAACAGCATTATGTTCTAAAATATCAAATTTCAAAATATTCCTCCAGTAAATAAATTTTAAATTTAATATTAATTTTCAAATGAATATAACCAAATTATAAATATTTGTGCTTATAGTTAATGAATATCTCATTAATCAATAAATAAATGAATAAATAATTATTTCCTTTCACACTCATAATCATCATAGAACATCCATAAAGTAGTCTAATGTAGAATTAAAAAAATATAAAAATCGTGGAAATCCTAAAAATATGTGTAATCCATCATTAAAACTTTCTAAGACTATCATTGTTTACTATTTATGAATAAAATTCTAGTAGAATAACATTTCTAATTTTAATAAATCTTAAATACGCTTAAAATATGATTTAAATAGTGTATAAATTGAAATAAATTAAAATTTATAAAATAAACTATGTAGAATTAATAAAAGTAAAAAACAATAAAATAGTTTATAAAATATTTAAATCTTTAGTTAATAATAAAAAAAATCAGAGCGGGCCCGACGGGAATTGAACCCGCGGCCGCTTGGTTAAAAGCCAAGCGCTCTGCCAGACTGA
>ONYG01000127.1 GCA_900321995.1 uncultured Methanobrevibacter sp.
CGGTCCTTTCGAACCACACAGATTACCAGCTGAAGAAATGGAATACACTTCTTTACCTGGCGTAATGGAAAAATTAGAACCTAGATTTGAAGACATGGATGACGATTAAGTCATCTAATCTTTTCTTTTTTTTATCAAATTTTAATTAGTTTCATAATGTAGGAACAATTTGTAAAATTTTTTTAGGGGTTTAAATTAGTTTAGGGGGTAAAAAATGAGTTTTTGTCCAAATTGCGGAGCGAAACGAAAAGAAGGTACTAATTTCTGTCATAGTTGCGGATATGACTTAAGGGAATATGATGCTGCTAAAAAGAGTGGTTCTACTATTGGTGATAGTTCTAATTTTAATTCTAATTCTAATTATAACATGAATAACAATATGAATTCTAATTCTAATTCCAGTTATAATTCTACTTATAATTCTACTTATAATTCAAATAGAAATATGCAAACTAATCAGAATCCACATAGGTTTGCTAAGATATTTGGTTATGTTTGTTCACTTTTATTTCCTATAATAGCAATAATTATTGGAATCTACTTAATATTATCTGAAAATAAGGAAGTTCATAAGCATGGAATAGTTATTATTGTAATTGCAATCATTGTCCAATTGATATCTATGATATCCATGCTAGCTTAATCTCTTAGATAGAGTATGTTTAAAAAAAGTAATTTATTGTTTATTATTGTTATTTATTATTTATTATTTATTAATTGATTAGTTATTTATTAATTAATAATTAATCAATTAATTTCTTATTTTTATTAAATGATATCAAAAAAAGTTAAAATATGAAAAGAAGTTAAATTGGCGACTAGTCAAGTACGCCAAGTGCATCTAACTCTTCAATAATAATATCATGAGAAATCTTAGTCATAATTTCTCTAATCAATACCTTTTCACTACCTTTGTTAGTGTATCCGTTTTTTTCTAAGATATTTGTAAGTTGTTCTTTATTAAGATCCTCTAAGATAATTCTAATTTCAGTAACATCTATGTCAGCCATAATTCCATCTCCCATTTTTAATTATTCTCTTTATTTTCCTTAGTTTAAAAACTTAAAAATTTGTTCTTAAAGACTTGGATAAATATTTATTTATGAAAGTATATAAATTTTTTTGTTTTATATTTATCGAATAGTTTGTAATATATTAAATATTATTCTCTTTTTGTCCGATTTTTGTTTGAATCTTATGAAAAGAAAAATAATTTTATCTAATTTCCATTTGCATAATATTATTAATAATAGAATTAATTATTTTATACTTTCTTTTCCCATCACTTTATTTAATCAATCAATAATTTAATTATATTAATCCATAAATCATTCTTAATGCATCGAGTAAACCGTGGCTATATTCAATGCAACCAAAAGCAGTTCTTGTATCTTTTTTCTCAAGATAATACTTTGAGTCATTCCAATAATCTATGGCTCTGTCATAAACTTCTTTTTCTTTTCCTTCGAATTCGATGTGTTCGACTTGCTTAAGGTTTCGCTCAAGCTTTGCAATGTCTATAGCTATTTTTTCTTCGCTTTCCAAATCTTTCATTTATATTCCTCTTAAATCTTCTCACTTTATAGAAAGGATAATGTTTATAATCTTCTGTTTTGAACTGGTTTTGCATTTAACTGTTTCCAGACATGTAACACCCTTTGAGCCACAGTTATGTAGGAAAGGATTACAAGTATGTAAATGAAGTATGTAAATATAATGTTTGAGCTGAATATTGCTGCAATCAATGCGCCAATCATTAAGATGATCATTCTCACTGCACGTTCTGCTATTCCAATGTTACATTCTACGCCTTGGGACTCAGCTCTTGCTCTTACATAGCTGACTGTAATTGCAGAATGAATTGCTAAAACTCCAACAAACCAGTCTATGTATCCTCCAAAGATAATTCCAATGAAAATAATTGCATCTGCAAATCTGTCCATTGTAGAGTCAAGGAATGCACCAAATGGGCTTGCTCTGCCGTGGTATCTTGCCACTGCTCCGTCAACAACATCTAAAAATCCACTAAGCAGGATAAATATTGCTCCTAAAACCAAATTTCCTGTTGCGAAGAAGTATGCAGAGATCAATGCAATGAATGGGGAAATTACAGTTACTATATTTGGATTAATATTTAGCCTTTTAGCGACTGGCTCTAAAATTCTTGTAAGTAAAGGTCGTAAATTATTAAGCATAATTTTAATTATATTGATTTACTAATATATATTTACTTATAAGATGTGAATGAATAATATACACTAACTATTATTTTTTAAAAATCATTCTATGTTTATATTCTCATCTGACTAATTCTATTTAATTTATTTAATGGTGAATCTATGAAAATATTTAAAATGAATCCTGAAAATCCTGATATGGATTTGATAAGCGAAGCTATTGACATTATGGCTCAGGGAGGGGTTATATTATACCCTACCGATACAGTTTATGGCTTAGGTGCAAATATTTTCAATAATGATGCTGTTAAGAGAATTTATGAGATTAAAGAAAGGGAAAAGTCTAAACCTCTATCTGTTTTAGTGTCTGATATGGACAGTATGGAGTTAATTGCTCATTTAAATAATAATTCTCGAGAAATAATAAATAAATGGCTTCCGGGACCTTTTACTTTTATTTTAAATAAGAAGACTATTGTTTCTCCTTATGTAAGTTCAAGCTCTAAGGTAGGAGTTAGAATTCCGGACTATAAGATTGCACGCTCTTTAGCCTCTATTTTTCCTATTACAACCACTAGTGCGAATATAGCTAATGAGGATACCTTATCTAATCCTCATGATATTTTAAAGCAGATGGGTGACTGTATAGATTTGGTAATTGATGTTGGAGACTTGGAGGGCGGAGAACCTTCAACAGTAATTGATTTGACTTATCCAAAGCCTTCTCTAGTGAGAGGAGGAGTTATTTCAAACACTTTAAAGTCAATTAAGGAAGATATAAATAATATTAAGTTTTGATTTGATAGAATTTATCGCATACACTCAATTTTATTTTTTTTTTAATTTTCACATTCATTAAATATTCATTATTCTCAATAAATATTGTTTTCATGTAAGGTCAATATTGATGTGAAAAATTTTTGTCTTATTTTAAAAAAATTATATTTAAATAATTGAAATTAAAAAGATTTATTTAAGATTAATTCCAATAAAATTATGAAATTATGAATGATGAAATTATGTATTGTAACTTATTGAAAATTTTTCTTTAAAATAATTTTACAATTAATCATAATATCGTTATTATTTATTTAATTTATTTATTCAAATTATTTAAGGTAAAACTATGAAAATATTATCTACTATGCAAAATGAAGAGAAAATATCAACTAATTCTCCTTTAGATGAATTGTTAGATGGGGGAATTGATAAAAGAACTATCACTCAGATTTATGGGCCTCCTGGTGTAGGTAAAACTAATGTCTCTTTAAATATTGCTGTTAATGTTGCAAAAGGAGGAAAAAAGGTAATTTATATTGATACTGAAGGAGGAATATCTGTTGAGAGAATTAGGCAGATATCTGGTGATAGCTTTGATGATGTTGCTAAGAATATAGTTGTTTTTGAGCCAACATCCTTTAAGGAACAGGAAGATGATTTAGGTCTTATTGAAGATTGGCTTGAATCAAATAGCAGTGATGTGGAATTGATTATTCTTGATTCAGCAGTTGCTCTCTTCCGTGTTGAGGATGATGCTAGCAGGTCACATCTTTTAGGTAAGCAAATGCAACAGCTTGCCACTTTTGCTGTAAATTATGATCTTGCTGTTTTGGTAACCAATCAGATTTATGCTTCATTTGAGGAAGATAGCGATGAGATGGCTCCAGTTGGAGGTACTATCATTCAATATAGAAGTAAAATCATCATAGAATTAAAACGTGAAGAAGGCACTAATCAAAGAATTGCTCTTTTAAAAAGGCATAAGACAAGAAGAGAAGGATTAGCTATTCACTTTTTAATTACTAATAATGGAATAGAATGACCTTGATATTTTAATTCTATTTTTTTATTTTATTATTTCTATCATTTTTACTCTTTTTTCTAATTTTATTCATATCTATAAAAACAAAAGTTTTAAATATTAACACTTGCATATACAAGTATTGTACAATTGCATATGCAAGTGTTCTATTTATTATTTTTATAATTTGTTAAGATGTTTAATTCAACGATTTTATACTATTTTTTCAAATTTATTTAATCTAATAATTTTTTAATTTATTAAAATTTTATATTCATTTTTATTTTATGGTGTGAGGTATGGAGAAAAACTCAAATATTGAAATGATTACAGGAGACCCTAAAAAGGCTATTAACAAACTTTCAATTCCTATTATTGCAAGCATGTTCTTAATTTTTGCAAATAATATTATTGATAGTATTTGGGTTGCTGGTTTAGGAGCAGAACCTTTAGCTGCACTTGGGTATATCACTCCTTTATTTATGGTTCTTATAGGAATAGGAAACGGAATCGGTGCTGGTGGTAACTCTTTAATTTCTCGTTATATCGGTGCTGAGAATCAAAGCTCTGCAAATAATGCGGCAATACATAACCTGATTTTAGGAATAATACTTTCCATAATTGTATCAGCAATTTTGCTTATATTTTTAGAGCCTTTGCTTAAATTGATGGGTGCCTCAAGTGTTTTGGATTACGGAATGCAATATGGACAAATCATTTTTGCTTTTGCATTTGCAATGTTGCTTCCTCCAATATTTGGTGGTGCATTTAGGGCTGAAGGGGATGTAAAAAGGGCAACAGTGCCAATTGCAATTACTGCACTTGTAAATATGTGTATAGACCCTATTTTCATTTACACTTTTAATTTAGGTGTAGCGGGGGCTGCTTGGGCAACTGTTATAGCACATATTCTCTCAATTATGGCTATGCTTTACTGGATGTTCATTAAAAAGGACACTTACTTAAAATACAATCGTAAAAGCTTCCACAATGACTTGTCTATGTATAAGGATATTTTAGTTGTAGGTATTCCAGCAAGTTTAGAGCAATTGATCTTGTCTGCATTAACCATTGTAGTCAATTTTATGCTTACATTGGTTTCAGGACCAGTTGCAGTGGCTGTTTATACTGCAGGCTGGAGAATAATCAATTTAGGTATGCTTCCAGCTATTGGTGTAGGTACCGCTTCAATTTCCGTTGCAGGAGTTGCTTTCGGTGCTCGTAAATACGAAAACTTAAGGGTGACTGCAAGATACGCTGTAAAGGTGGCATTGGCTGCGTCAATTATTGTTTGTATTATATTAAATGTATTTGCAAATCAAATTGCTTTCGTATTTTCATATTCTGAAAGCAGCGCTCATTTGGAACCTTTAATCGCAAGTTTCTTACAGATAATGTGTCTCTTTATTTTATATGTTCCATTTGGTGCAAGTGCAGGTAATGTATTCCAAGGTGTTGGTAAGGGAATAATCTCATTCGTCTTAACAACATTTAGGGAATTTATCTTAGTTCTGATATTTGCATATGTTTTAGGATTTGTAATGCATATGGGTGAGTTTGGAATTTATTGCGGTATGCTTTTAGGCGGAGGTATCGGTTCCTTAATCTGTTATGCTTCTATAGAATGGTATATTTCTAGACTGATAAGGAGACGCGATTATGAAGAAGCAACTGGATGAGGAGGTTCCTACTCCTCCTTTTGTATCTATTTTACATCGGGAACATGCGAAATACTTAAATGATAAGGTTAAAGATGAAGATTTAAGTTTCGGCCTTTTCCCTTTATTAATTGCAATTTATAGGAATGAGGATATTTATCAGGAGGAATTAGCACATGCTTTTCGTTTGAATGAAAGCACAATAACCAGAAACCTAAAAAAACTTGAAGATAAGGGATTTATTGAAAGGATTCCTCAAAAAAGAAAAAAACTCATTAAAATAACAAAAAAAGGCGCAATCACTGCTCAAAAAGTCATGAATTATGATGAGGAATGGGATAATCAGATAATTGGTATCCTTGGTGAAGAGGAGTATATTAACTTTAAATCCGCATTTAAAAAGATTTGTGATGAGTTGATGTGATTTAATTTTTAATTGTCTCTTTTTTTATTTTCTTAATTGTTTCTATTTTTTATTTTTTTTATTTCTTTTTTAACATTTTTTTATTTATTTTTTTATTTTATTTATTTCTTTTTCAGCATTTTTTATTTCTTTTTTTAATTTCTTCATTTTATTTTTTTTAGTCGGATTTTATGATAATTTCTAATATTAATACTTTTTTTTATTAATTTAATAATTTTTCTAGTTATAATGTATGTTTTTGTCTATTATTTCATCTGTACTGACCTTTTTATAAATAGTTTTATATGTATCTTTTAATATATTATATAATGTTGTATGTTCGAAAATTCATTATAGTTTTAGGCTATATTTTTGTTTAAATAAAACAAATGACTATTTTCAAGACATTTTTACTTAAAATTTACTATTTATTAATTAATTGAAAGGATTTGTTAGTGATGATCCAAAAGAAAAAATATGCAAAAGCAGCTAAAATTATTCCTGATGGTTATGAATCTGCAAACCAGTTCTTTGAAGCTGTTTTTGATGATAAAGACATGATTTGGATGGGTCAAAATACAAATGAATTGCATATTGGTCACAATCAGAAAGTGCATGATGCTATGATTGAATGCATTGAAAGTGATGAATACTGTAAGTACCCACCTCCAGAAGGATTTACAGAACTCCAATCTTTAATCTTAAAAGATTTGGGCTTAGAAGACTTAAGCATATATGTTAATGCAGGTGCAACTGAATCTTTATACTTGGCCATGAATGCCGTTTTAGCACCTGAAGATAATGTAATAACTCCTGATCCTGGATATCTTATTATCGATAACTTTGCAAGTAGATTCGCTGCAGAAGTAAGAGCAGTTGAGATTTATAGTGAAGAAAACAATTATAAATTAACTCCTCAACTTGTTCGTGAAAATATGGATGAAAATACTAAAGTAATTCTTTTAATCGATCCATTAAACCCACTTGGAAGCTCTTACACTGAAGAGGAAATCAAGGAATTTGCTGAAATTGCTATAGAAAATGACTTATTCTTATTGCATGATGTAACTTATAGGGATTTTGCTCAAAAACACACTCTTGCTGCTAAATATGCACCAAATAATACTATAACTTGTTACAGTTTCTCTAAAATATTTGGTATGGCAGGTTTAAGGTTAGGAGCAATCATATCTTCCCAAGAAGTTATTGACGTTGTTAAAAGCATAATCATTAATGATGTAGGTACAAGCATGGTGGCACAAGCTGGTGCGCTTGCAGCTTTAAAGACTAAAAGTGAGTGGATTGACAGAGTTAGAGACACCACTTTTGAAAATCAGAAGATTATTAAAGAGGCAGTTGACCAGTGTGAAGGTGTCTTCTTGCCAGTATATCCATCTAGTGCAAACATGATGGGAATTGATTTATCAGGTGCTGGAATCGATCCTGA
>ONYG01000034.1 GCA_900321995.1 uncultured Methanobrevibacter sp.
AGCTTCTTTCTTAGATATTGGATTGGTTGAGGATATGGAAGTTGGTCTTGGAAGAGACTCTGGAGTTATACTCAAATCCTCATAACTAGATTCAACGGTTATATATCCATCATCTTCAGAAATATTGATTTCCTCTGAATAGATTTCATCTTCACCCATTTGAGGCTCATCATCGAAATAAACCTCAACTTCATCAGAAGGAAGCTTTTCCTCATTAGAATCTGCATGAATTGGAGTTATATAAAAATCATCATCGCCATCATCATAGATAACATTATTATAAACGGTATTTTCTGATTGTGATAGTGTATAAATGGCCTTTTCATCACCAGTAGCGTCTAAATCGATTTCATCAATAGGCATTATCAATTCTTCATCCATTTCCTTAGGCATTAGGCTAAAGCTTTCATCGCTAACATTACTGTCATAGATGGTCTCTGTTTTTCCTACACTTGCCAAAGCCTGTGAAATCTCTTTAGACCTTTTAGGAGAAGCAGACAAGTTAATCTTATTTTCAGATTTTCTCTTAGGCTTGCGGCTTACTTTCATTGGCTTTTCATAATTTGGGGTAAAGTAAACCTTATCAGGAGATTGTTCACTATTGTCATCTCTTAAGAATGCATAGCTTCTTGACTTAGGTTTTTTCTTAGAATTTCTTTTTATAGATGGGAGTTTGAACTTAGGTTTTTCTTCTTCAAGAGGCTTTGTTCTAAGAACTTGCTTGGATTCATCGATAGTGTCATCTCTAAAGATTGGCTTAACCTCCTTTGGAGAGTAATCAGTGGCAAAATCAGTTTTTGACTTACTCATATATTCATCAAAAGTCATTTGATTTGGAGAATCCAATGAAGATGTTTGTTGACGACCTTCTAAGAATTTTCTGGATTTTCCATTGCCCTTTTCATCACCATCAATGAAATTGCTTAATTCTTCAACACCTGCTTTTAAAATTGAACTCTTTGAAGAGCCATTAGAGCCGGAAAGTTTAGGACCTCTTGATCTTGAGCTAATGGATCTTGAATCCATCAATCTTAATAAGAATGCTGGAAGCAATTTGTATAATCCAAATATTGTGATTAAAACACCGATTATTAGGATTAAATCGATTAAACGGTAGATTATACTTCCATAAATAAGAACTAAACCAATAGCTGTTAATAAAACTCCAGTAAATAAATCTAATGAATCAGCCAATTACATACCCACCTAATTTTAAGATTTTATGCAAAAATCCTTGTCTTATAAAAATTCTACAAAATTAAACTTGAAATTTTGAATTTAATTATTTAATCTATATTATCTAATTTTTTAAAATAATTAAAATTTGAAAAATTATTTGTTTGTATTAAACAAATGAGAAAATAATTTATTTCCCCATAGTAAGAATTGATAGAATAAATTATTAAAAAATATCAATTATTAAACAAATTAATAAAATTTTAACTATTATTAATATTTATTTATTGTATTAATCATTTATATAATTATGTTTTTTTAAGGCCTAAAATGCTAATAAAATTAAAAAATATCTATAATTATCTTAAAAATCTTAAAAGTAAATAACCATATAGACTTGATATAAAAATAGGTTAATTATAAAAAATATGAATAAATTTCAAATAAAAATACATATATTTTTAAGAAAATCCTTAAGAAAATTATATGAAAATCAGATTTTGACTATTTAAATCATTATTTGATAAGATGATAAAATGATAAAAATGATAAAATGATAAAAAGATAAAATGATAAAATGATAAAATAAAAAATCCATACTTATAATTGAATGATAAAATTATAAAATTAAAAAATCCCTACCTTAGAACTTAAATTATAAAATCAATATTAATAAAACAATGGATTATTATTAAATCTAAAATAAATTTTTTAAAAACCTTGTAAAAGTCTGATAAAAATAAAAACTATATTTTCAAGCTTAAATCAATTTTATTACAATATAAAATCAATATTTACCTCATATAGCATTAAAAATCCTTAAAAAACTAATAGTTTAAATATTAAATGAAAAAAACTATAAGCACAAAAGCATGAGGTGAAAATATGCTAAGTGAAAAAAGCAAAAAGAAAAGAAAAGCAGACTTTGTTGATGAACTAAAACTTTTTGAAGAAAAAGACATATCCATTCAAAGCCCTAAGACAGTAGTACTTGGAAAGATTAAAGAAGACTTTTCTAAGTTAAAGAGAGAGAATTCTGGACAAGGAGCTGCAGAATATATCCTTTTATTCGGAGGAGTGATAGTAATTGCCCTAGCAGGCCTTTTAATCTACAGGTCTTACTTCAGCAATAATGCAAGTGGATTGAATGCAACACAGGACATCAGTTCAATTAGGGCTAACATGACCAACATTCCTTGATAAAATGATAAAAAAATTAATAAAGGAGATTGGATGTTTAAAAGAACAATCTGGACAGACAAGCGTTGAAGTGATTTTATTGATCGGTTCCATCCTAGTGATTACAATCATAGCGGGCACTTATGTCTTTAGCATAAATTCAAATGTGAATAGCCAGTTTAATCAAACAATGAATAAAGCCAGAATATTCTTATTAAACAAGATTTAAAAAGTTGTTTTTAAAATAAATAGTAGATATTTTAAAAGAAGAACTGTTGCTATTTATTTAAAAAAAGATTAATCCCATAAATTTACTATGAATTATTTAAAAACAACAGAACAATAAACGAATAATAAAAAAACCACCATAAAGAATACTAAAAAAAAGCAAAATAAAAAAAAAACGTTCAATAAAGAATACTAAAAAAAAGCAAAATAAAAAAAAACGTTCAATAAGAATGCTAAAAAAAAGTAAAATAGAAAAATAGTCATTTTAAATGATGAATTTAAATCAATTCGCCCTTTTGATTAATCTTACCTTGACGTATACGAGTAGAAGAAATAGGAATTCCATCATCTGCCAAAACAAAGCTAACTACAACAATATCTAATGGCTTCATGCCTTTAGATTCTCTTATCTCATTAATCTTAATTGCATTTGGTTCAGTTTCTTCACTTACAACAATTGCATCATAATCTTCATCATGAATAGTAGGTCCATAAGGATCATCTAAACGAGAAATATGAAAATTATCATGGATCTTGCTTAAGAACTCATTTAAATTTGACATTCTAGTGTCACAAGAGTCTACATCACCCTTTTTACTTGCAAATAGATTTGAAGTCACACCAATTTCCACATTATCCCCTATTTCAAATGCAGTGGAAATCAACTTTCTATGACCATAATGAAACTTATCAAATGTTCCTCCAACAGCTACTCTATTATATTTTGCCATATAAATCAATTGATTAATTTTTATCTTTTAAAAAATAAGATTAGAAATTAATATTTCCCTAATAATTTTTAACCTACAATTAAAGTTTATTTTTAAATTATATAAATTTATTGAAAAAATACATAAAAATAAACAAATAATTCAATAAATAAGATAAAAATAGTATTATTTTTTAAAATTATGAAAAAATAAATGAATTAAAACAATCTTTTAAAAAAAGTCAGATAAAAAAATAAAATAGCGTGAAAAAAGTTAGATATAAAAATGAAATAAGCACTAAAAAAAGTTAGATAAAACAATAAAATTAGCATTAAAATAATAATTTAAAATTTAAAATAAAAAACAAAAAACAATTAAAACAAATAAATTGAAATTAAAATAAAAAAACGAAAAACAATTAAAACAAATAAAAATAGAAAAAAGAAAATTTGAAGAATAATTTAATAATTATTCTAAATTCAAATAGACAATTCTAACTTAAAAATAACAAAATGAAAAAAATAAATAATAATGAAAAAGAATTAGGAATTCCATTAGAATGGAATAAGCACATAATTCTTAGCACTACTATATTTCTTTACATTCCAATTATTAATAGTTCCTAAACTATTTCTATAGCTTGTAGCATCTGCAGAGAACCAAGTCTGTGAAGAAGTATCATATATTTGAGCCCATACGTGACCTGTAACCAATCCACTTGAGAAGGTACAACCTTGCGCATGTGAATATCTAGCATGAATGCCTACAGATCTGCACATAGCCACTATAAGATTTGCTTTATCACAACAGTTAGCAGATCTAGAACTTAAAGTCTTAGCAGCACCTTTCTTACTGTCTGAATAATAACTGTAAGTTACTTCATCCCTAACGAATTTGAATATAGCATTTGCTTTTGCTTTAACACTGGATAAGCCTGATGTTAAAGATTTAGCTTTAGAAATAATCGCTTTATTAAGAGCTGATTTACCACCAGTTTTAAGGTACTTTTCAAATTCAGTAGCATTGAAAGCTTCTTTCCAATTCAAAATCTTAGCATTTTGAGAAAGACTGCTTGAAGAGCCTCCTTTAATGAACTTTGATTTCATTATTAAGTAGTTAGGTAAATATTTTTCTTCACCATAGAACTGCAATGCTTTAGCTAAACCTAATGTATAAAGGTTAGCTTCAATTTTACCTAAGTTAGTTGATATGTTAGCCGGAATCTTATTATTCTTATTTACAGAAGATATAAGAGTATTTGCTAAGCTGACATATTTGGCTTTCATCAAATTACCATTAATTGTAGCTCCCTTAGAAGTATAAGATCCTGAAAGATTTTTGAAATTTACATAACCACTAGTTGTGCCCTTGTTAATCTTAACGACCGCTTGAGCCATCATATAAGCAAGTTCATCTGGAGAATATTTCTTTCCATTGATGGTTGCTACATATGATTTATTAAGGCGATTTGTATAATCAACATGAGCCCTTAAGGTAGTGGCTGCTTTAATAATGTTTGCAATGCTAACCATAGAATTGGTCATCTTAACCTTTTTGCTGATTTTAGATGGAGCGTAATATTTGCTGCCTCCATAACTAACCACCATTGAGTAAGTGCCTGGACCTTTAATAATGGTTAGGCTAGCTTGACCCTTAGAGTTAGTTGTTTTATTGTAAGTTCTTCCGCTAAAGTTCAATACGACTTTTTTATTGGATAAAACTTTACCGTTTGAATCCTTTAAAGTCACAACATAAGCGTCTCCAACTGGAAGAGTGTCATAGGAGTTAGAAAGTTTAGTGGAATCCTTAACCCCTTTGATCTTTTTGCTTGATGAAACAGACTTGTAAATATCATCTCCAGCATAGCTAGTCTTTACGGTAATATCCCCAACTCCATAAATAGGAATGCTTACCTTTCCTTTGGAATTGGTTGTTTTTGTATAGCTTTTAGACAAGTACTTTACAACCAATTTCTTGCCGGAAACTGCCTTATCGGTTACTTTATTCTTTAAAGTAATGGTTAATGAATGACCATATTTAACAGAACTTGCTGAATAATCAAAGCTTAAGCCACATTTGGTAGGATTAATGGTTTTTGAAATGCTTGAAGCAGACAAAGCCTTAGATCCACCAAAACTTATAGTAACATTAAATGGATTTTTAATGTTAATGTTAAGCTTAGCTTGACCTTTGGAATCAGTAGTTCTGACATATGAATTTTTCTTTAGAATGAATTTTACCTTTTGATTAGATAAAAGTGCACCAGTCTTTTTGTTCTTTAATGTTACGACTAAAGGAGTGCCTAAAGCAACAGTAGTACTTGAAACTGTTAAGCTTGAATCACTTTTTGACACCTTTAGAGATCCAGAATAACTTGAAGCAGAATAGTTTCCCTTACCTGCAAAGCTTACAACCACTTTCAAGGTTCCTACAGCATTAAGAGTAATCTTAGCTTGACCATTCTTATCTGTGGTTCTAGTGTAAGTCTTTCCAAGTGAAGTGAATTTAAATGCAATCTTTTGACCGCTTAAAGCCTTGGAATTCTTATCCTTTAAAGTGACTACCAACTGTTGACCAGAATAGAAACTGGTACCAGAAACCTTAAGGTTAGTGCTGATTTTTTTTGTTTTGGTAGTGCTTGCTTTAGCGGTAGAACTGCTTGCAGATTTTACCTTAGAGCTAATCTTGCTTGACTCTGGACTATAGGAGTCCTCGTCATCAACATCATCAATAAGACTATTTGAAACTGAAATGGATTCATTAGATAAATCATTACCAGACTCTTCAGATACTTGAATATTAGAATCGTCATTATTTGGATTATTTGATACATCCATTACATCACTTGCAGATACTGCACCTATCACTAAAAACAATAGGCATAATATTGCTATGACATAAGTTTTTTTAACTAACGAAATTTTTTCACCTCAATACACTAAAAAAATGTAAAATATTTAATTTTTTATCCAATAAATGGACAATATTTTTTTAATGTTAATATATAATTAATTTTTAATAACATATAAATATTTCCCATAAAAATTTTAAAAAATACCTAATTACATTAGTTTAAATAGCTAAATTCAAAGTGAAACTTATTGGTTAATCAATTTAATTTTTATTTTTTTAATAATCAATTGATAAGTTATTAAATTCTATTTAATTAGGATAAACTCAATGGAAAATAAATAAAATTAAAAAAAGCAAATTATACAATATTATGTCTAATAAAGACTTAAAACTAGTTATTTTATTAAAATTTAATAGAATATTAAATGAATAAATAAAATAATAATTAATCTACATTATTTAACTAAAAATAGAACAATAAATAAAGTAAAGAATTTAATTATTTGAACTTTCTTTAAACCATTTTAAAAAACAGTTAAAATTAATTAAAAATAGCTTATAATTGTTTAAATGCATTTATTATATTGAAAATGCATTAATCTAATTAATTTAAATGAAAAATAAAGAAAAATGAATGATTTTTTAAAAAA
>ONYG01000045.1 GCA_900321995.1 uncultured Methanobrevibacter sp.
CTGCAGATTCTGCTAAGTCTGGTGAAGAGCTTTTATCCTCTCTTAAATCTGGAGTTGAAGAGCCAAGTGAAATTCAAAAAAGTGATTTGGTCAAAGAACTTCCAAAAGATGAATCCATTGAACTTCCTGAAGAGTCAATCTCTAAAGAGGATTTGGATAGCATAATTCCAGATTCAAGCGATAAGACAATACAAATAGACCCAAATAATCCTGAATCATTGCCGATTCCTAAATTATTAAACAGTTATGTCATCTGTGAAAAAGGAATTCTAACCTCTCAAGAGGCATTTGAAGAAGTTGCAAGTCACTCTAAAGAGGAAATCCTATTGGAAGCTCCTACAATTAAGGATATGGGTGAAAGATTCCTTTCAAGCATTGCTGAAAATAAGACAAGAGTTATCATACAGGAATTTGATTTGGAAGACATTTCTTATGTTTTATTATTAAGTTCTCTCATTAAGAAAGGAGTTGAGATTAAGACATTGCCTATAGTAAACTCATTTAACTTGATTGGAGACACTTCCCATGCTTTATTGATATCCAATAGTGTAGATGAGGAAGACTTTGAATACGGTGCTGTATACACTGATGAGCCTTCCATTGAAAACATTAAGGAATTATTTGAATCTTCCTGGAAAATTGCTAACGATTTAGACATTAGCGGTTTAAATGGGGATGAAGAGTAGTTACTTTAGTTTATTGGAAGTTTAAGTCATTAAGAAATAGTTTTATGTAATGTTCATATTTTTTTATTTTTTTATTTTATTTTTATTTTTTTATTAATATTTCAATTATTTTTTTTTATTTAATATTTAAAAGGTGTTATTATGGAAATTAGATGGTTAGGTCATTCAGCATTTCAAATCATAAGTGATGAAGGAGTCAAAATATTAATAGACCCTTTTATCAGTAATAATCCTGCATGTCCTCTTCCTGTAGAGGATTTGGATGCAAATATAATATGTATAACCCATGGTCACTCAGACCACTTTGGAGATGCAATGGAGATTGCAAACAATACCAATGCAACATTAATTGCAAATCATGAAATATCCTTATTCCTTGGTGAACAAGGCTTTGATTGCATTGGAATGAATACTGGAGGTTCCGTTTCTGTTTTAGGAATTACAATCACTATGTTAGATGCTAAACACTCTTCATCTATTGATTTTACTGAAGAAGTTATACCTGGAGGAAACCCTGGAAGCTTCATTATAACAATGGAAGATGGAACAAAAATATTCCATGCAGGGGATACAGGTTTATTCAGTGATTTGGAAAATGTTGTTGGCAAAATATTTAAGCCGGATATTGCTATGGTTCCAATAGGAGACAGATTCACTATGGATCCTTTCCAAGGCGCTTTAGCTTCAATGTGGATTAATCCAAAGGTTGTTATCCCTATGCATTATAACACTTTCCCAGCTATTGAGCAAGATCCTGCAATCTTTAATAATTTTGTAAAACAGCTTAACCCTAACATTCAAGTAGTAATTATGAATCCGTTAGAGTATTATAAGCCTGATTTTGAAAAAGAGGATTAATTAAAAGTAATTTAATATTACTTTTTTCTTTTTTTATTTATTTTTATTTTTATTTTATACTTTTTTGACTTATTTTTTTAAAAGAGATATTTAAATTAGTTTTATGTGATTTTGATTTAAACAAAATCACATTTACCACTTGGCAAGACTCTAACAATATCATCTAAACTGATCTTATCGTCTTTATTTATCCTGCTTAAGATCTCTTTAGCCATTTTTTCCTTTTTAGTATATCCTGGCTTTATTGTAACATAATTGTCACTGTGAACCTTAAGTGCATCTTGAGGCCCTGCCATTACCCTAATGTCACCATCATATTCTACAAGGCCTATTGATATTTCAAGCTTAGCTCCACGAATATAGTTTCTCTTTCCTCTTATGATGAATGCACCCTTAGGCACAAACTCACCAGATACTGGAGTTTTAGAAACTTGGTCTGGCTCTACCCAATAGACGTCCTGTGATCCGTAATTTCTTGACCAAGCACTTGAAAAGGAAGCTGCAAAGACACCTAATTCTTTAAGCAAATTGTCATTTAATTTATCTGATGATGTTTTTGCAACTACTGATGGAGCACCATGTATATCAGCATGCAAATAAACATCATTTTTATCTAAATATTTCTTAACTACAGCTTCATTGCTGCCTGCATCCCTTCCGCAAACAACCAAAGTTCCATCTGATGATACAAACCATCTTAACTTTTCATACCACTTGAGATTCTTCTTAACCCTTTTCTGCGGAACCATGATATTGGACATGGCCTTTTCCTTTTTGGCTTCCATATCTGCAAGCTGTGCCTTTGTGTTTTCAATTGCTATGAGTGCCCCTTTGATTTTTCGCTTAGCCTTTTTGGCTTTTTCATAATAGACTTCAGCATTATCAGGTATTGATTTCTTGCTGTCCATAGCTATGCTCACATCATCTATTCTTAATGTGATATTTCCAAGGGGATCCATTGATTCGAAAATTTGGGCTTCAGCCATTCCGGACTTTTTGGCATCCTTCAGTGTCTTGCCTATGTCCTTCCATCCGTAATCCTTTTCTCTTGCCCCTTTGATTACGTTTAGGATATTGTTCACTTGAACATAATTTGTAAACAAAAGCTCTCCTTTCTTTTGAGAGTCTTCGATTGTTTTTTCAAATCCTCTTAATGTTTCTTCCTGCTTTTCAAGTCTTTTGGCGAACTTGCCCACTTTCTTATTCCAAGCTGCCTCTTGAATGCCTGTTATTTCATTCTTGACTTTTGAGGAGTAGAACTCATCACATGCCTCATTGAAACTTTCATACTCTTTTCTTTCAAAGGTTTCATATTGCTTGAGGTTTAATGATATGACATCCTCTTTAGACTTGTATTTCTTGTCGGGATTTTCTTTTTGAAGTTGTTCAATTTCCTTTTTATTGTTTACAATCATTGGATGGAACTCTTTTTTGATAAGACTATCAAAGACTGACTTTAAGCTATTGTATATATCTAAGATATCTTCCTTAGTCAAGTCTCCAGTTTGTGTTTTCTTGTTTATTTCACTATTGAGCATGATCTCTTCAGCATATAGGCTGCCGAGTCCATTTTTTGCAAGGACCCTTACAATCTCATCATCTTCATCTGCAGACTTTATTATTTCCCTAAATTCCTCCTCTGTGATTGTGATTGGGTTTATTCCGTGTTCTGTAGGGAATTGATATTCCTTTTTGCTACTAATATCTCTATCGCTCCAATGCTTACGCTTAAGAGGTAGGATGATTTCGTTTTCATCGTTAAGAAGAATGATGTTTCCCTTTGCAAAAAGTTCGACAATCAGTGTGTAGCATATGTCCTTTTTCATTTTTATTTCAAGTACACGGTCAAAGTTGTGTTGGCTTATGCTGACAACATTTGCACCCTTTACTCTTTTTCTAAGGAGCATTGGAAAACTTGGTGGATTTTGTGGATTTGTTAGAGGGTATTGGCTTATATGTATTCTTTTTCCCGCTTGTATGACAAGGTCCAACCTTCCAGTTCCTGCCTTATGGAATCTCATAACCACAGTGTCTTTAGTCGGTTGGAATGATTTGTCTACCCTTGCTCCGACTAATAGTTCATTCAATTCCTGACAGATTGTGTATATATCTACATTAGACATTGATTTCATATTTAATCACTTGATAATCGTTATTTAGCACTAATATTAAATTATTTTAATGTTAATTATTGCTAATATCTAATTAACATTTATTCTTTTATTTTTTTTTTAATTATTGATTGCAGTAATTTTTCACGTGTTATATTATGATTTATGCTCTTTTTATATTGCTTTTTGGCCATCATTTTTTAATTCTATAAAACTATTATTCATTGATTTCTCAAAATGGGTCATTTTTTTGAAAAATTTATGCAATATTTTATATATTATATAATCTTATATAATTAATAGTTATAGTTTTTATGTGATTTTAATATTGTTATAGATATTTTTCATGACAATTATTATATTTAAAACTTGTTCAATAAAAACTTATATTGATTAATTATTAATTATTTTATTATTATTGGAGGAAAATTAATGGATACAACTGTTAAAACTGTATCAATCCACCTTGTTGGAGCAGTTGTTGCAGCTATTATTGCAACTGCATTTACATTAGGATGGCTTGGATTTAAAAATGACGTATTTGCGTTTGTTGTTGGTGTAGTAATTCTTTATTTCATTGGCCAATTATGTCAAAAGTTATATGGTGATGAGATAAGTGGATTCTCTACTTGGTTATGGGATGGAATACTTCCATTCGGATTTTTCTGGTTCATTTTATGGACTATCTTAACTAATTATTTATAGATAATTAGTTTTTCTTTTTTTATTTTTAAATAATTATTTTTTTAACTACTTTTTTTATATTATCTTTTTTCTATTTTTCTAATTTACTCTTATTTTCTAATCTATTTTTATTTCTAATCTTCTCTTATTTTTTATTTTCTAATCGTTCTTATATAATAAAACAAATTAAATTAAAACAAATTAAATTAAAACAAATAAAATAAAGCAAAAAAATTAAGAAATTAATTAATAAAATAAAATAAGTAAAAAATAAAATAAAAAAAGAGATTTATTCAAATATTTATCTAAAGAACAAATATCCAAATAAATACGAATAGAATAGCTATAATGAATATTAAAGGAGCAGCTATCTTACTTACTGAAACGATAGAACTGATTGTGGAAATAAGCTCAGTTGAATTGTTAGGACCAAATGTCTTAAGGTTCTCAATTCTTTCTATTCTAGTTCCTGCTTCCACAGGTTCTAAATCATCAATAGCTTCATTTATTGACATTTTAATATATTCAATGATCTTTTCTTTCTCTACAGTTCCAACTGGATTATATCCTGCAGCTAATGTATTCACTGAATGTGTGTCAGTGGTCATAACTTCTATCTCATCAATGTCTAGGTCTTTTACAGCATTGAATATGGTTTCCCTATATCCAAGTTCCATATTGTTGGAATCGAAAAGAACATAAGCGGTTCTTTGGCCGTTGACTTCAACAACCATGGTTTTTAGGCCACTTTCACCAATTCCTTGGTGCTTATCGAATCCTCCAAGGTCAGTATAGTAGCATCCTACCTTAATTTCATATTCTAGGTCTTTAGCTTCGATTAATCTGATGGTATCAATAAGCTGGAATAGTTCAGGGTTTCCTGGAAGGACTCCTCCCTTTTCAGCATTGAAAGAGTTATGACAATCAACGAGAATAGGATTGTCAATGTTCAATTCTTTTTGGCTTTCAATCATTGTTGCAAGTCCCACTGCAAATTCAATATCATCGCTTCCAGATGGTGCAAGTGTAGAGAGCATGATTGATCCTTTGTTAAAGAATTGAATGCCTATATTTGCTTTTTTATATGAATACCTAACGAATTCACTTGCTTTTGGGGAGTATTCCATATTGTCTAATGCTGTTTTGACAGCATCTTCTATTTTTACAATCTCATTACTTGAAACAGGGTTAAAGTCGTGTGTGGAAGGTCCGTGAGCCACCATTGTAAAGTTATCGAATCTGTTTGCCAAGATTGTTGGCATATTTGAACCACCAATGTCACCAAGAGGTCCTGGGTGAACGCAAGGACTAATGAACAATGATTTTATGCTTCCGTCAAACCTTCTGAAACTGCAGACTCCAACAAGTGTGTCAATGGCTTCCCCAGCATTGTCAAAAAGCTCTTCAATTGATTTGGAACCTTCATTCATATGTGAAATGAAGTATGATAGAATTTCCAATGCTCCAAATCCTAAGTTCTTTTTCATTGGAGACTCTACAATTGAAATGAATGAGTAGATTGCAAGAAGGAATACCAAGCTTGCTATGATTACCTTAAAGAATGTTCCAACTATTCCAAGTTCAAAGACATTTACGAAATCGTTTAGGAAACTTGTAATGATGAGCACTCCAATCATAAGCAAAGGCTGGAGAATTGCAATAAAAATTGAGTTGAGAAGCCTTACTCTTGTAACACTCCATATTACAAGAATATTGAATGCAAATGCAATCACACATCCAAATAGGATAGAATTGAAGAATAAGTCTTGGTGTATGAAATGTCCTAAGATAGTTCCAAGAATACTTAATATTCCTGCCATTGTCATGGAAACAAGTGCAAGAAACATGGAATGCTTTCTTTTAAGGTTTATTCCCTTAAGTGAGCTTACCCACTTCTGGTCGGTTGAACCAGTGAATATTGCTGGAAGTCCGAAGACTACAAAACCGAAAGCTCCTCCATAAAGGAAATTCTCTAATCCGCTTCCTATGCTTACTGGCTTAATTAAAAATAGAAGAAAACCTATGGTGAAGCTCATTACGATTATGAGAAGTAATGTGCTTTTAGCTTTAGGTAAAGTTCTGATATATTTTGATAATCCTGCCACACTGCTCATACTGGACATTATTGATCATACCCTTTTGTTAGTTGAAATATTTAAATAATTATGAAATCTTGTCATATTTCATCAGTTTTTTGAAATTTGAATCATGATTTCTAATTAACCTTTTTTTTCATTGAATTAGTTAATTAAAAAATTGTTATATATTATGATAAATAAAAATAATACTATTAAATTAATAGATAGTATCATAAAAATAATACTATTATCATACAGATAAGTATTATACAATAAATTATGCATTATTATTTATATAAAATTTTATATTTAAAACTAACTTAAAAAACTTAAAAAACTTAAAAAACTTTTAAAACTTTTAAAACTTTTAAAACTTAAATGATTTATTTAATAGTTTTTAATATTTGGTGATTTTATGATTGAATTGAATACTCCAATTACTGATGATGACATTAATAATCTAAAAGCAGGTGATGTAATCACAATATCCGGTCAAATCTTGACTGCTAGAGACCAAGCACATAAGAGAATTCTTGAAGAGGGCGCTCCTTTGGATATAGAAGGTGCAGTGTTATTCCATGCAGGTCCTATAATCAAGGAAGAGGATGAAAATGGAGAGACCAAATATAAGATGGTGGCAGTAGGACCAACAACATCTATGAGAATGAACCCTTATGAGGCAGATGTTTTGGATATGGGGGCTAAAATCATCATTGGAAAAGGAGGAATGGATGATTCTGTAAGAGAAGCCCTTAAAAGAAATAATGCTGTTTATGTTGTTGCTACAGGTGGATGTGCTGCATTGTATGTTGATAAGGTAAATGACATCAAGGGAGTCGATTGGCTAGACCTTGGTATGCCTGAAGCCATTTGGGATTTGGATGTTGATTCATTCGGTCCTTTGATTGTAGCTATGGACAGTAATGGAACAAGTCTTTATGATTAAATTATGGGCCTATAATTAATTATATTTATTAAATTTAAATATTAAAAATTAAATAAATTGCAAATTTGCAAATAAAGAATTTAGAGAGTTATTGTATGAAAATAAGAAATATTGCAATAATTAGTTTGCTTTTGTTAATATTATTCATTCCAGTAAGCTTTGCTGGAGATATTGATTTAACAGATAATTCAACTAATTATTCTAATTCAATTGATGATTCTGAGAATCTAAATAGTGTTTCTACTAATCTAAAAGATAATTTGCTTAATGACGATTCCATTTCAAATGAATCAATCAATAGTGAAGAAAAAGAATCATTAAATTCTAACAAACTTAGTGAGAACTCTCATTCTTCTAGCTCTTTAGATTCAAATGAAGTTTCTGATTCTATCTCTTTATCTTCCGATGGCATTCGTTTGCCTGATTTAAATAATGACTTTGCTAAATTTAATATTACATTATCTGATTCTAACACAATCTATGTAAACTCATCTTATAATGGAAGTGAAGAGCTTGGAACTAAATTAAATCCATTTAAGACTTTATATGGTGGAATAAATGCAGTAGACTCAATATTAAACAATGTATTTATTGCAGATGGTGTTTATGAAATTGACAATACAATATACATTGGAAAAAGCATGTCAATTATTGGAGAAAGCTTAAGTGTTATTTTAGATGGATTAAACAATAAAACACTCTTTTCAGTCTATAGTGCATCAACAGAACTTTCTATTTTCAATGTGACATTTAGAAATGGATATTCAGATAGGGGCGGAGCCATATATAATGATCAAAGCACATTGAATCTCATTGGAGATGTCTTTGAGAATAATACTGCTTATGTCAATTTAGATAAGGTAGGTTATGCAGGGGCTATTTACAATAATGCTGGTTTTTTAAAGCTTTACAATACAAGTTTTATTAATAATAAACTGATTACATCTTCAAATCTACAATCTGAAGGTTATGGTGGTGCAATTTATAATAAATATGGTGAAATGGCCATTTTCAATTCAAGATTCTACAATAATTCAATAGACTTAAGAAACATAACAAATACCACATATGCTGCTGGAGGTGCAATATTCACTCAAGCAGGCTTTGTGACAATATTCAATTCCACATTAAACTCTAACTCCATTTATGCTAATTACTCATTAGGTGGAGTGATTTCAATTTGGTCAAGCCGTAATGTCTATATTCTTAATTCCACTTTAAACGATAACATAATCAGTGGGAAATATGGATTTGCATCTGCTATTTCAAATAAGGGAACCTTGCTCCATATAGAAAACTCTACAATTTCAAACAATAATATAAATGCCAGTTCTACAGCCAATTCAACGGTCTATAATTTAAACGGCAATTTGAAGATAATTAATTCCGAAATGGAAAACAACAGAATAAAAGCAACCTTGAGCAATCAATTGCTATGTTTAGAAGACCAGTTGATTTTAGATGATGTATTTGACGATAATGATTATTCCAATATATTAAATGAACTTAATCTGACTGTCTTGCCATCATATTATGACTTAAGGGACGAAGGTCTTGTGACTTCCGTTAAGAATCAAGGCTCATCAGGGGCTTGCTGGACTTTTGCATTTTTAGCAGCAATGGAATCATACCTTCTAAAGTATGAAAACATTAGCTATGACTTCTCTGAAAATAATATGAAAAACATTATGGGTGACGGCGGTGAAAACAGTACCGATTGGGACGACGGAGGAAACTATGTTGTTGCCCTTGCATATCTTTTGCGTTGGAGCGGACCAGTAAATGAGTCTGACGATCCATTCAATGCCCATTCCATGGATTCTCCTCATAATTTGACACCAGTCAAGATACTTAGTGACGTTGCATATATACCTTTACGTTTAGGCTATTTGGATAATGACCAAATCAAATTGGCTATCTTAAAGTATGGGGCTTTATTTGCACCTATATACTCTGGCATATTAAGGTCTGGGTCTTCTGGATACTCAAATATTCAAACTCTTGACAACCATGCAATAGCTATTGTAGGATGGGATGACAATTATTCTGCAAGCAATTTTCGTCAAGCTCCACCTGGAGATGGTGCTTTCATTATAAAGAATAGTTGGGGTCCTTATAGTGGAGATAGCGGATATTATTATGTTTCTTACTATGATGCATCATTTATGGCTTCAATAGAGACTTGCTCTGCAGTTGCTATAGTCAATATAACTAACATTACAGAATACAAAAACAATTATCAGCATGATATCTTTGGAAACACATTTGAGTCTGTTGGATACAATTCAGATACAATATGGTTTGCTAATCAGTTTACAGCTGAAAACAATAATCCTTTAAGTGCATTTGGATTTTACACTTATGGTGCATCCACATATGCAGTAAACATTACTGTAAACAACAGAACTGTGTACACATCAAGTGGCAGTATTTCCAGTGCAGGATATCATACAATTAAGCTAAGCAATTACATTCCACTAAAGACTGGAGATTCATTCAAGATAACTGTGAAACTTACAACTCCAAGCTCACTTTTCCCTCTTGCCATTGAATCTCTATATAGCGGATACACTTCAAGGGCTAAATCTGCATTAAACCAGTCTTTTATCAGTCCTGATGGAAATAATTGGTATGATATGGCTAATGCAAATACAAGAAGCTTAAAGTTCTATGAAGACATGTATTTTCACATAATTAAAAATGCAAGCGTTTGTCTTAAGGCATATACTGCATTTGCTGATGAATTAGCATTGAACTTGTCATCAAACAGTTCTATTTATTACACTGGAGATTCAATTAGGATTAACATAACCTTATCTAACAAGGGAGATTATGCATCTAATATATCTGTTCCTGTCAGTTTGGATAAGGGAATCAATGTTTCTTCATATAATATAGTGCTTAACAGCAGAAATTCATCTGTTTATCCTCATTATAACAGTTCTTCATTTGATAGGACAAGCAATGTTTGGAGTATAGACAATTTGAATAATAGGGAGTCTATTAGTTTGATTTTGATTGCTAAACTTCAATCTAATAAGAATTTGATTATTAACGCTTCAGCAAGCAGTTCCACTTACAGCATTTATGATGTGGTTAATGGAAACATGTCATTGATTTACAGAATTCCAACTAAGTTTGATAGCGTTACAGATATCGATACATGCGCAAGATCCTATGATGTATTGAATTTCACTTTAAAAGATATAAATAATAATACTCTTGCTAATAAAAATGTTTATCTTGAAATTATAAGTTCAGACAGTAACTCTTCAATCTCTAATGTAACTTTAAAGACTAACGATAATGGTTTAGCTAAGTTCACACTTAATTTGACCTTAGGCAACTATAAGTTTAGATTAAGATTCAATGGTGATTCAACCTATCAGTCCAGTGAGATGGAATTTGCAGTAAACGTTTCAAAAAGAAAGGCTACTCAAATCATCTATAAGAATATGACAACCTATTCAGTGATTGAAGCAATAGATGGAAGGATTGGAGAATACTTTAATGTTACCTTAAAAGACTGTGATGGTCATGTCATTGCAAACAAGCCTATAAAAATAGGTTTTAATGGAAAGATTTATAATAAGACAACCGATTCTAATGGAGTGGCAAGGCTTCAAATTAACCTGAAGGTTCCAAATACCTACACATTTGCAATTTGCTTCCTAAGCGATGATGACTATTACGCTTCATTTGAAGTTTCTAAAATTACTGTAATCAAAAAGAAAATGGCCTTAACAGTTCCAAATGTTTCATATAAGTCTACAGCTAAGACAAAAACATTGACTGCAACCCTTAAGGACAATAACAATAAGTTGACTTCAGGAAAAACCTTGACTTTTACAGTAAATGGCAAGTCATATACAGCAAAAACCAATTCAAAAGGAGTCGCATCAGTTAAGGTAAGCCTGTCAACTAAAAAGACTTATTCATTTACAGTCAAGTTTGCTGGAGATGATTATTATGGTGCTGTCACTAAATCTGGAAAGGTAACTATAAAATAGTTATTTTTCTTTATTTCAGTTTTTTACTTTTTTATTCTTTTTTTAGTTTTTTTCAGTCTTTAGTTTTTATTTATTTCAGTTTTTTTTACTTTTTCAATAGTTTATTGATTTTTTCTATTATCATTTTGATTATTATTATTTATAAAAAAATATTTTAATTATATAAAATATATATTAATAATAATTAATTAAATTAAAATTTTTTTTTTAAAAAATATTTTTTATCAATATAAATTTAAAAATTATAAATTAATTTTTAAAATTATTCTAATTTAATTATTAAAAATATGCTATTTTACAATTATAAATTTAGGGAGTTTTCTTATGAAGTTAAAACGTTTAATGATTATTATTTTACTATTAATTTCATTATTGCTCATTCCAATAAGTTTCGCTAGCGATGTATATTCTGCTGATGCAGATCATGCTAGTGATATAGCTATTGAGGATAATGGAAATGATTATGACTTGAATCTAGAATCCAGTGATGCTTCAATCCAAAAGGATTCTAAAAATGCCTTGAAATCCATTGAGGATGATAGACTGATTGGAAATTATAGCGGTGAAAAGGATGAGTCTAATTCACATGCCTCATCACACCACTCATCATCTGAAATTGGATATATAACCGATGAGCTGAATAATCAAAATTCAAACATTCAAGGCCTTGACTACTCTGAATACTCAGATTATGTCAACCTTAACACAAGGCTTGTTGACTATGACTTTAACATATCAGACTCAAACACAATCTTTGTAAACGCATCCTATAACGGAAGCACTCAAAATGGTAATCAGGCTAGTCCATACAGCAACATAATGGCTGCATTCAATGCATTTGGACTATCTTCTAACACCAGAAGCAATATTTTTGTTGCCGATGGGGTTTATACAATCAATAAAAGAACAATCATAAGCAAGAACCTTAATCTTATAGGCCAGAGCAGTTCAAATACAATCATAAATGGACATGATTATCAATTCTTATTGATTACTCCAACTACCGGTGCAGCTGTAACTCCTCTTGTAAACATATTCAATCTGACAGTCACAAAGGCAAGCTCCTACTATGGAGGGGCAGTTTACGTCAATGAAAGTGCTGTCAACTTTGTAAACACAATATTCATAGAGAATAGCGCAAAGGAGTATACATCATTCAGCACTTATCCTGGAAGCGGAGGAGCAATCTACAATGATAAGGGATTTGTAAGAATATATAATTCCTTGTTTGTAAATAACACTGCTAGCGGTAAATATGACTCATATGCAGGCGCCATTTTTAATGATATGGGCGAAATAACAATATTAAACTCCCAATTTATAAATAACTCTGTAATTGGTAATTACTCATCTGGAGGAGCTATCTACGATTACTCTGGAATACTTGTATTATTCAATTCAAACATTACAGGAAACACACTCATATCAAATTACTCTATTGGTGGAGGCCTCTGCAATTGGCAAAGCCATAATGTATTCATAATCAACTCAAGCATAGATTCAAACAAGATATATGGAAAATACACATTCGGATCTGCAATTGCAAATAAGGCCATAATCCTTGATGTGGTAAATACCACTATTTCAAATAACTTTGCAAACGGCACAAGCGATGTCAACGGAACATTCTTTAACTTAAACGGAATTGTCAATTTCACCAATGTAAACTTCACAAATAACAGAATAAGCAAACCGAAAGATGACCTATTGATTTGTCTTGAAGACCAAATGATCGTATCTGATGCATTCGATAAGGAATTGCTTGTTGACTTGCCTTCATCCTATGACTTAAGGGACTATGGATTGGTCACTCCTATCAAGGACCAAGGAGGTTCAGGTTCCTGTTGGGCATTCACTACAATTGCGGCACTGGAATCATATCTCCTTAAGTTTGAAAACATCACATATGACTTTTCAGAAAACAACATGAAGAACCTTATGGGATATTATGGATTGAATGGTACTGACTGGCGAGATGGCGGAAACCATTATATGTCTCTTGCATATCTTTTGCGATGGAGCGGACCTGTAAATGAAACCCAAGATCCATTTGATGATGCAAGCACAAGCTCAAGGACAAATTTAAACATCACTAAAAAAGTTCAAGATGTTTTATATATTCCTGTAAGGCTTAATTATTTAGACTTAAATCAAATTAAGTATGCTTTGATGAACTATGGTGCATTATACACCACTATGCATGCAGATGATTTCTTCCAAATTCATCCAGATTACTATTTGGACATCATTTCAGTATCTAACCATGCAGTAACTCTCATTGGTTGGGATGACAATTATTCAGCTGATAATTTTGACATTAAGCCTCCGGGTGATGGAGCATTCATTATCAAGAACAGTTGGGGTGAAGACTATGGTTACGACGGCTACTGGTATATCTCATATTATGACAAGGCATTTGCAGGATTTGGATTGGATACAATCTCTGCTTTGGCAATAAGAAATGTTGAGAATGTCTCTACATATAAGAACATTTATCAATATGACATTTTAGGAAACACCTTTGAGTCATTAGGATATAATTGTAACACTGCATGGTTTGCAAACCAGTTTAAGGCAACAAACAATAACCCTCTTGCTGCATTTGGCTTATACACCTATGGAAGTTCCAGCTATTTAGTAAACATCACAGTAAATGGAATTTCTAAACTCATCCAGGAAGGAAACATCTCTGGTGCAGGATATCATACAATTAAGCTTGATAATTATGTTGACTTGATTAAGGGAGACATATTTAAGATAATCGTTAAGCTAACCACTCCTGACTCATATTATCCTGTTGCAATAGAATCTCAGCGCAGCGATTACAGCAGTGGAGCAAGCTCTAATCCTGACGAGTCTTTCATAAGCCATGATGGTGTTACCTGGCATGACCTTTATGATTATAAGGATTCCATTAAGTTTTATCAGTTCTTAGACTATTATGACATGAATGAGGCTAACGTTTGTCTTAAGGCTTATACAATTGGAAGCTCTGATGTTTTCCTTAATGTAAAGTCTAATGTTTCCACTTATACAAAAGGAGATTTGGTGGAAGTTACTGTAAGCATATCCAATGACGGCGATCCTGTCACTGGATTGAACTTAAGCATAAGTCTTGACAGTTCAGTTTCAATCAAGAGTTTCACAAACCTTAAGGGTTCATTTGACATGACAAACAAAATCTGGCATGTAGGCACATTATTCACTGGAGAAACCCAGACACTCAAATTGACTCTCAATATGAGAGAAAATAAGGAAGTAGTTGAATTGTCATTTGACTTTAACTTCTCCGGATATATGCCAACAAATGCAAGCACTTCCAAAGTTCTCTATCTTTACTATGATGGGGCAACTAAATTCGTTGATGTGGAAAATCTTTCAACATTTGTGAAATCCAATGATTCAGTAGGCATTCAACTTGTAAACCTTGACAATCAGCCTATTCAAGATAAGGAAATAGTCATAAGTCTTGTCGAAAGCGATAATGGATATGCATTTGAAAATGTCACTTTAATCACTGATGAGAATGGAACTGCAAATTTCATATTGGACCTATTGGAGGGAAACTATGTATTTTTAGCTTCCTTTAATGGAGATGATCTATATAAAACTTCTAATGTGACCTTTAATGTTTCAGTAAGCAAGGTCAATACCTTAATTAGCTTAATAAATAGCAGCGATAAGATTACAACCTTGGCAAAATCCAATGACACTATCTCTTTAAATTTATCTGATGAGCTATCTAACGGCCTTTCTCAAAGGGAAATGGTAATATCAATATTGGCAGATGATGAAAATAATATTTCTGATAATGTTTTCGATAATTTGACCCTAATCACTGATGAGAATGGATTAGCTAATTTCAATTTAGATTTAACCGAAGGAAATTACAAGTTCCTTGTTTCATTTGTTGGAGATGAAGTCTATAATGATTCTAATGTTACTTTCAATGTAAATGTGATTAAAAGAGATACATTCCTTGATTTGGATTACTCCAATTTGATTCTCTCAAATGAGACAGATTTGATTTCATTGTCAAAATCTGGAGACATGATCATATTCAATTTATATGATGAATTGAACAATCCATTGGAAAACCAAAACCTCACATTAACTGTAAAAGATTTAGATGATGATGAAAGTGATTTGAGCAGCTATGATTTGATTACAGGTTCAAATGGCAGTGCAATATTCATCTTAGATCTCACAAAGTCAAATTATGAATTTACAGTTGCATTCCTTGGAGATGATGTATATGATGGTGATGAAATCAAGTTCAATCTTTCAGTAATCAAGAGAAACCCTCCTCATATAATCGCCGATGATAATATAATAAACGATTCAGATATCTATAAGGCTCATTTCCTTGATGATGGCTTTAATCCAATTGTCAATCAGCCAGTGACATTTGTAATATCCAGTGGAAATGACACTTTTGATTACACAACAAGAACAAATGAAAATGGTATTGCAGTGCTTAAGGGATTATCTGCATTGGAGAGCGGAAACTACACTCTTTCAATCGCTTTAGATTCCAATGACTTATATGATGAAAACACTCTATTGACTAATATTACAATAGCAGAAAGAGAAAATGCTAAGGCAAACACAATGTTTTCAATTCTATTGCCAAATGGAATCTTGGCAAATGTGGATAGCCTAATTCAATTTAAATTATTGGATGAGTCATTAAGTCCTCTAGAAAATAAAAATATAGAATTGAAAATCACTAATTTAAATGAATCTTATGATTTGATGACAGATTCTGAGGGTATGGCTGCATACATTATTAATTTAAAAGAAGGAAATTACGAATTTGCATTATTCTATGAAGGAGATAATAATTATTCAGAATCTAATTTGATCTTTAACATTTCTGTATTGAAGGAAAATCCAATACTTGTCCCATCAAATTTGGTAATAAATAATACAGATGAATTTGACGTTTACTTATATGACAGCGATTCCAAGCCATTGGTCAATCAGACAGTCATGTTCAGCTTAAGTGATGCCAGTGGAAACAATACTCTATTGAATTATACTGGAGTTACTGACAGTGATGGAAAGGCTACACTTGCAGGATTGTCTAAATTGGATGAGGGCAATTATACTGTCAATGTTAAATTCAATTCAACTGACTTCTATAATGATGCGAATATGACTAAGGTCATAAAAATATTAGGCAGTGATAATGAAACAAAATCAAGAAAAGCTGCCATCATAAAGTATGAAGATATGGTTACAGAGTCTGTCTTGACTGCTATTGAGGGAAGAGTTGGAGAATACTTCAATGTCACTTTAGTTGATGAGAACAATAATCCTTTGGTAAACAAGCTTGTGCAAATAGGATTCAATGGAAAGATCTATAACAGGACCACCAATGCAACAGGTGGCGTAAGTTTGCAGATTAACCTTAAGACTCCTGTAAATTACACTTTTGCAATTTGCTTCTTAGGTGATGATGATTATAACGCTTCATTTGAAGTGGCTAAGATTACTGTAAACAAGAAGAAAACTAGTCTTACAGTTCCAAATAAATCATTTAAGACAAGTGCGAAGACAAAAACATTAACTGCAACTTTAAAGGATGGAAAAGGAAATCTTGTTGCTAATAAGAAGATAACCCTTACTGTTAATGGAAAAACATATTCTGCCAACACAAACTCTAAAGGAGTCGCATCAGTTAAGGTAAGCCTGTCAAGCAAGAAGACTTATTCATTTTCAGTTAAGTTTGCAGGTGATGCTGTTTATGGTGCAGTTACTAAATCTGCTAAGGTAACTATAAAATAAATAGTAATAGTTTTAATTAATTTATTCAATTTTAATTTATTCCATTTTAATTTATTTTATTTTATTTTCTTCTTTTTTATTTTTTTTTAATTTTTTACTTTTTTTACTTTTTTTATTCTATTTTTTTATTTTATTTATTTTCTTCTTTTATTTTTCACAGTTTCAAATCAATTTTTACCATTATCCGAATATTCGAATTTTAAAAATTATAAAGATTTATATATCAATATTTTTAAATATCATAATAGAATTTATAAAAAATAATTAAGATAATTTATAATAATTTATTTTAATTTTTATATTATTTTAAAGAGGTTTTTTTAAAAAAGTTATTTATCATTCTTATAAAAATTAATTTATCTTATATATTTTATTGAACTGATTATTTCATTAAAATTAGGTGATTATATGGCAGCTATTGATGAAGCAGCAGAAAAGAAGCTTAAATCAAGAATAAGAAAGTTAAAAAAATGTAATAAAGATGAAGAAGAAAAAGAAAAATTCTTCAATCAATTAGGACTCTCTTTCACAATTAGTTTACCAACTAAAAACCCTGAAAAACAAGAGGATATGATTAACTTATACACCGGTCCTGATGGAAATATCGTATTTGCTGAATTTGCATACTCTGAAGGCGAAGAATTTACTTCCGTTGATATTTGCGAAAAAGATTTAAAAGTAATCATCGAATCTTTTGCTGATTTCAAATTAAAACTTTTAGAATAAATCTTTTATTCTTATTTTAGAATAATTTTCTATTCTAATTTTTTTTTATAATTTTTTTAATTTTTAATTTTACTTTATTTAGTTAGTTTTTTATTATTTTTTGTAGTTTTATTTTTTCTAATTTTTTAAGAGATTATTTAGAATGTGTTTGTATGATAGTGGATAATTCATTAGATGAAGTTAAAAAAAGGGAATCTGCTCTTAAGGTTATTAAGTCAATTATGGAAAAGGATGGTAGAGCATCATTATATGATGTTACAGGACTTTCTGGTGGTTTTATAGCAAGTGAAGATGAATTAAACCTTCTTGAAACCTATGTAGGTCCAGCTATCTTTGAGGATGAACTTCAAATTCAAGCTAAAAAACATCTTGGCGGTGAAAAGGCTCTTGCAGTCAATAGAACAAGTTCTGGAATACTTGCAAGCATACTTGCACTTGTTAAAGAAGGAGATCATGTAAGTCACTTTCTGGCACAATATCCTGCTCATCCATCCATTCCACGTTCATGCAATATTGTCAAGGCCGATTATGATGAATATATAAACATAGATGAGTTTAAAATCGAAGACAACACATCTCTTGTAGTCATTACAGGCTCTACAATGGATCATCAGGTTATCGATGAGGATCTCTTCATAAGGGTTATTGAAATGGCTCATGAAAGAGATATTCCTGTTTTGGTTGATGACGCTTCAGGAGCAAGACTTAGAACTGCAGTCTTTAAGCAAAAGAGGGCATGTGACTTAGGTGCAGACTTAGTGGTTACAAGCACGGATAAATTAATGCCTGGGCCAAGAGGAGGATTGATGGCAGGAAAAGAGAATCTTATTGATCAAGTTAAAATCAAGGCAAACCAGTTTGGTCTTGAGGCTCAGCCTCCTTTAATACTCGCTATGGTAAATGGGATAAAAAACTACTCTGAGGAAAATCTCATAAAGGCAATATCCAGAAAGGATGACTTTTATGAAATGCTTTCAAAAGATTATAAACTGTTTGAAAAAACACCGACTGGATGTATGGTGAGTGAGAATTCTCTTAAAAATCAATTGGATGATTTAGATATTGAAACAGAGCTTTCAGATAAAGACCTTTGTTTCCTATGGGCTATGATTTTATTAAGGGAAGAAGGAATTATAACTATACCTGCTGTAGGTATGCCAGGTGCATCTGCTACAATCCGTTTTGACTTATCCACTCAAGATGTAATTGATATGGATTTGGATGTTCTTTATGAAAAAATAGACAGTTCATTTAAAAAACTCTTAGACGTTTGTAAAGACAGTAAAAAATCTAAGGAACTCATATTTAATTAAATAATCTTTAATTTTTCTTTTTTTATTTTTTTTATCAGTTTTTAGTTTTTTATGATTTTAAGTACTTTTTTTATTTCTTTTTTTATTTTTCTTTAAAATCAGTGTTTTAGTTTTTTATGATTTTAAGTACTTTTTGTGTTTTAAAATTAGTGTTTTAGTTTTTTTAAGTTTTTATTTATTAAAAATAGTTAAAAGAGGTGGAAATGGAAAGTAAAAAACTTCATTAAAGACTTTCCATTTCCAATGTTGTTTTTAGGGGGTATGAATAAATAATCCCTACTTCGTGTTTATTTAAATATTATTTGTCTAAATTTCTTTTTTTATTTTAAAGATTAAATGGTCCTTAATTCACCAGATATGATCTTTTCTAAGGTTCCATCTTGTCTTTCAAGAATTAAGCTACCTTCATTATTAATTCCTACAACATAACCTTGAGTCATGTGTCCACCGGTTTGGGTAATGTTTACATATTTTCCAATGGTGTCTGAAAGAGCTCTCCATTCTGTAAGGATGTCTTCAATATCTCCATTTAAGTAAATGTCATAAACCTTTTCGAATTCATTTAAGAAGATTCCGATAAGCTCATTTTCATCCACTTTGGTTGGTGCCTCTTCAGTCAATGTGGTTGTACCTATTCTAATGTCTTCAGAGAAGTCTTCTAACTTAAGGTTACTGTCTATTCCAACACCTACAACAACATATTCAATTTGATTGAATGTTGCATTGACTTCAGTCAATACACCAGAAATCTTATTTCCTTTAATCAAAACGTCGTTAGGCCATTTGATTTTTGCATCCACATCTAATGAGCGTATAGCTTTAGCTATTGCCACACCGGTTGCTAAGGTGATTAGGCCTATTTTAGCTGGAGGGACATCTGGTCTTAAGATCATGCTCATCCAAACTCCACCTTCAGGAGCTTCCCATTTTTTGCCTGACCTTCCTCTTGCATTGGTTTGAATTTCGGAAACTAATATTGTACCTTCTTCAGCACCATGGTTTGCAAGGAATTTTGAAATTGAATTGGTGGAGAAAACCTTACGGAAACAGAGGATATCCTTTCCAATTTTTTCAGTTTCTAAGAATTCTGAAATCTTTTCCTTGGTAATGTGTTCAGTTTTGCCAAAGCCCAATTCCTTGATTGCTTTTTCAATAGTTTCTTCATTAATGGAGTCTAACTTTGTAGCTTCCTCTTCTGTAAATATTTCGTGGCTTACTAAAAGCTTCATCATTTCTTTTTTCATTATAATCACTTGTGTTATAATCTTGTTAAGTTAATCAGTTATTTATCTGATTTATTGAAATCAATCAGTATTTTTCATTGTCTGATTTTGTTAATTTAATCAGTTATTTTATCTGATTTATTGAAATCAATCAGTATTTTTCATTGTCTGATTTTGTTAATTTAATCAGTTATTTTTTCTGATTTAAGTTTATTTAATCAGTTATTTTTTCATTTGCTGTGCTTGTGCAGCATTGAAATAAGATCCAACTGTTGCAGATATTGCAGCTATTTTTTTACCAGGCATAAAAGTGGATTTCATACGATTTACTCTTTCTAAATCTTCTAAAATTACTTTTTCCATTTCCTCTTCAATTCCTTTCTTATGCTCATCCACAAAGTGGGTGTGTAAGTCACCTTCAAGGAATGATTGGTTTCTCATGATTGCCTTATGGAATGGAATTGTGGTTTTTACACCTAATATAATGTATTCGCTTAATGCCCTTTTCATTCTGTTGATTGCATCGTTTCTTGTACGTCCGCTAGTGACTAATTTTGAAATCATTGAATCGTAGAAAGTTGGGATTGTATAGTTCATGTAAACTCCACTGTCTAAACGTACACCAGGTCCACCAGGGGATCTGTAACCTGTGATTTTACCAGGGTTTGGTGCAAAGTCTGCAAGTGGGTTTTCAGCATTTATACGACATTCAATAGCATGTCCAACCACTTCAATGTCTTTTTGTTGGTATTCCAATTCATATCCACATGCTATTTTGATTTGCTCCTTGATTAAATCGGTGTTGGTTACGATTTCAGTAATTGGGTGTTCCACTTGAATACGGGTATTCATTTCAAGGAAGTAGTATTCTCCATTATCATATAAGAATTCAATTGTACCTGCACTGTTGTATCCAATGGATTCAGCAGCTTTAACAGCACTTTCACCCATTCTTTCCCTTAGCTCTTCAGTCATGATTGGGGAAGGAGCTTCCTCAAGCAATTTTTGGTGTCTTCTTTGGATGGAACATTCCCTGTCACCTACATGGATAGTGTTTCCATGTTCGTCAGCTAAGATTTGGAATTCAATGTGTCTAGGTCTTTCAAGGTATTTTTCAATGAATACTGTAGAGTCACCGAAGTTCTTTTGAGCCACGGATTGGGTTGCTTCAAGTGCACGGACAAGTTCGTCTTCTCCATAAACTGCACGCATACCGATACCTCCACCACCAGCTGAAGCCTTGATGATTACAGGGTATCCGATTTGTTCAGCTATTTCTTTAGCTTCTTCAACATCAGTGATTCCTTCTGGAGTTCCTTCGATTACTGGCACTCCTGCGTCTTTCATTAATTGTTTGGAAGTGATTTTGTCTCCCATTTTTTCAATATGCTCTCCTTTAGGACCAATCAATTTGATTCCATTTTTTTCACATTGTCTTCCAAGTTCAGGATTTTCAGCTAAGAATCCGTATCCTGGGTGAATTGCATCTGCTCCAGTGTCAATTGCAGCATTAATGATCTTTTCAATGTTTAAATAAGATTGGCTTGGAGAAGGATTTCCTAAAGGAACACTTTCATCTGCATAATTAGTATAAAGAGAAGTTTTATCTGCATCTGAGAACACAGCTACACTTTTCATATCTAATTCACGGCATGCTCTCATAATACGTATAGCAATTTCTCCTCTGTTTGCAATAAGTACTTTTTCAAACATTTTTTACCTCTTTTATTTTTAAGACTAGTCTAATTAATTAACTACTTTTAATTAATTAACTAGTTTTAACTAATTTATTAAATTAAATTATTTAACTAATTTATTAAATTAAATTATTTAACTAATTTATTAAATTAAATTATTTA